>JAFGIB010000314.1 GCA_016929805.1 Deltaproteobacteria bacterium
GGTAAAAAACAGAGAGAAAATGCGGGCGAGACGCCCGCGCTCCCAGGTATCCTCCTCTGCGCGCCACCACTTCTTGAGAAGCTGCAACTACAATAGCTTACTTCTCGTTATCATTGAGCTTTTCAGCGATCTCTATGCTACAACACGGTACGACGAAAGGGTCAACCGGGCGAATCATCTCGGTTTATGCCCTGTCGCGACCTCACAGGGAGAGTTTTTCTGATCAAATAGTTGAGTCAGGCTTTTTCGATGAAGAAACGGTTACTTTTAAGCGCAACCCTATTCACCGGCGTCGGCGGCGTGCTGGCCTGTCACGCGGCGTACTACTATCCGTTTCTTTCGGACGATGCTCTGATTTCCCTGCGCTACGCGCAACGTTTGATTCGTGGATTCGGGCTGACCTGGACCGATGGGGAAAGGGTTGAAGGGTATACGAACTTTTTATGGGTGTTGATAAACGCCGCCCTTGGTTTTTTAGGAATCGATTTAATAACAAGTGCGCGTTCAGTAGCGTTTATGGGCGCGCTCGGCGCGATCTATATGGTATCTCTGACTCCGGGCTTCCTTTTCAGGTTGGACCCGGTACGACTTCTAACGGGAGGCTTGATCCTCGCTTTATGCGCACCGCTCGCGGTCTGGTCGATCGGCGCGCTAGAGCACGGTTTAATGGCCGGGTTGTTGGCGGGCGCGTTGGTTCTTCTCTCGCGTTCGTTTGAATCGCCGATTTCACGTGGCAGTCGTATGCTGCCCGCCGGGTTGCTGTTCGCCCTGTTGGCGTTGTTGCGAGCGGACGGAATATTGCTTTTCTGCTCGGCGCTGCTCGGCGCCCTTGCGTCACGGGGGATAAGCGCGCGTTCGCTCAAAGATTTGTTCGTGCTTTCGATACTTCCCGCCTTGTTGCTTTCGCTACAGGTTATTTTTCGTATCATCTATTATAACGAATTTTTGCCGAACACGGCTTACGCGAAGGTGAGCTTTACCTGGGCGAGAGTCGAAATGGGTTTGTCGCACGTCGCCCGAGGATTCTATGCTGTCGGCGTTTTGTGCGCTTTGGTGCTGTTGGCGCTGTTTTGGTTTTTCAAATCCGGCGCTTTCGCGCGCCGCCGCCACCGTTTATTGATCCCATTGTGCGTAAGCATCACGTGGACGGCGTATCTCGTGGTGATCGGCGGTGATATTTTTCCCGGATGGCGACAGCTATTGATATCGATTGTTCCTCTGACACTCATCGTAACGGACGCGGCAAGTGGCATCGCCGCCGAAATCAAGCGATATCGCTTCGTCCTCGCCCTGTGTTGGGTCGGTCTGCTTTGCGGATACTTCGTTATGCAGACGTTCGATTCGGAGAATCAACGCGCGAAAGCGGAGCGTTGGGAATGGGGTGGTTATCCCGTCGGTACGCTGCTCAAACGCGCGTTTTCGAAGCATCGTCCTCTGCTCGCCGTTGACGCGGGCGGTGCCTTGCCCTATTGGTCCGAGCTGCCGTCGCTCGATATGCTCGGCCTTAACGACGCGCATATCGCCAAGCACCCTCCGGCCTCTTTCGGCAGAGGTCAGATAGGCCACGAGCTCGGCGATGGCGGTTATGTCTGGCGGCGCAAACCGGATATCATCGCCTTCAACAACGCCGTCGGCGCGCGCGAGCCACGTTTTATCAGCGGGAAACAACTTATGGCAAATCGCGCTTTTGCTAAAAGCTATCAATTCGTCAAGCTACAAGGGGTCGGAGGAAACCGAGCGATCGGCGAGTTGTATTTTCGATACCAAGACGGTCCCCTGGGGATTCAAAGAGCCTCTGATATGCTGCGTATTCCTGGTTATCTCTTTTCCGGCACGACGCCGACCGGGGCGCGACTCGAGAGCGACGGCGGCCTGGTTACGCCTATTACGCATCAACATCCCGGTCGAATAGAAAATGTCTATCTCAAAAAGGGAGCCTGGCGACTCTTGGTTCGACCCGATGCGCCGCGAGCTCGCGCCGCGTTTCTGTGTAACCATCGTTCAGCCGGCGCGATGAGCTCGGAGCGCGCGAGTCGGGCTGTGTTTCTCCCAACTCTGAGGGTAAAGAGACCGACGTACGTCGATATCATTATTGCCCGCGAAATAACAGGAGAAGAAAGCTTGCGCTTGCGGGAGGTATCCCTAGAGCGCGTGAGTAAGACGGAAGCGACCCATGTTTGCGAGTCGTTTTTTGCGCCGCAGCGCGTCGAGCTCGGGGAGATCAGCTTTCGCAAGGACCCGGGGACAAGTTGGCTCTATCCCGGCAATACGATTCTTTCGCAACGCGGTGTTATCGTAACCCTACCGAGAACCATGCATCCCGTTAGGCTAGAGATCAGCGCGGATAATAACGATACCTATCAGATACAGTACTTATCGGATGATTCAATCGTCGCTACAAATCATTTCGGACCGAGCCCCGGTCGCGGCGGTCTCGCGATCTACCGCGTCGAGGCACCATTTATCGTCGTTAGTAAGGGGATCAACGCGTTGATGATTCGTCCCGTTTCGGGAGACGGTTCCTACAGCATAGGGCACCTCTCAATTAGCGAATGAGCCGAGTCGGAGCTAAGATCACGCGAATCGAGGGGTCAATATCCGTTAACCTCTTATAGAAATCTGCTATAACGTTTATATGCTTCATCGGATTGATTTGTGTTTCAACCATAAGCCCAGGGTGGGGCTGTTCTCTGAGATCGTGTTCGGCTCCGGGTTGAACGTTGTTGCCGGACCTAATGGTTCCGGAAAGAGTACGCTGCTTAAAGCGATTCATCGATGCAACGACTGCAAACGCGAAGAAACCGCAGTGACCCGCTACGCTTACTTCGATGCTGAGACTATGAATCCACACCGAGAAGAGACTCGGCTACCGGATTTTCACGGTGCGATCATCCGATCCCGGTCGTTGTTCTCGTCGCACGGGGAAACCATGCGGGATGTGCTCGGTAGCGTGGCCTTCGACTCGGGAGATTGCCTTCTATTAGACGAGCCGGAATCGGGGCAGGATCTCTTATGGATCATCAAGATACGGAGCGGAATCGATGCGATCGCGGATAGGGGATGCCAGGTCATCGTCGCCTCCCATCATCCGGTTTTTTGGAAGGGGTCCAAGTTGATCGAACTGGTTCCAGGCTACGTTGCGGAATCTCGTAGTACGTATAAAACGTGGTTATGAACGGAAATGCAAGATTAGAGACGAATTTTTTTACGCTAAATATTGGACCGTACGAGCAACATACCGAAATATGCGACGGCTGTTTTTTCAAAGCGGATTTGCTTGTCGCTCCGAACTCGGCGCGGTTCGGGCGCACACGCCCGAAATAGGTCGGGTCGCTTTGACCTGGTTTGGGATGGTACGTCTCGCCGCAAAGCCGGATGTCGCCTCGGCCTCGAGCCATCCAAGAGGGGCGCGGCAGTGGCGATAGGGAGAGGTTGTTATGCGGTCGCAGGAGTCGCGGGAGATTTTTTTGTCCCGAATTTTACCGAGACGCCGCCAATTTTCATAAATTAATGAAAAATGAAGAACGGCTACAGTGTCAACTTGAGAATTGGGCACGACATTCGTAAGAAATATCTGGCGCGACCTCTACGGCTATACTATCAAAAGCCGTTATTCCGTGCTTTCCCTAAGACTGATTATCGACTATGAACCTTAACGTTGCAAAAAACGTCGAGCGGAAACGCGAAAAAAACGATGAAATAAGGGCGCGCGGAACTTTTTTTGGACCCGAGCTTAGTGCACCCTAAGTGAGGTTCAAAAAAAGTGAGCACGCCCTTAGTTTGCGCTATTTTTCGCGAGCGAAAGCGGTTTACGCCGACGGAGTTTTTGCAACGTTAAGGTGAACCAGAAGCGAATTGCTTGTAAGCGCTCCGCGGACTCAAGGCGGCGCAAAGGAGTTGGCTCGATGAAAATTCAGCTTGTTCGACCGGGTGTTGTTCTTTTGTCGGTTTTGTTTGCTTTATCACATGGATGTAAAGGCGGTAGTGACGAGAAAAGCAAGGACAAGAAAACCGTGGAGATCGAATCTGAGGACGGTAAAGACCGTACCTCAAAGCCCGCACCGTCGCTCGCGGGAAAACAAAAAACCGAGTCGGCGAAGGCAACGGGCAGAACACAGTTGATAGTGCTCGGGGATAAGCGCTGTACTGAACGCGAGTGCCAGATCGCTCCCATGATCGAGCAGTTGAAGACCGTTACGCCGGGAATCGATGTCGTAACCCACGACTGGAGCGAAGCCGAGTGCAAGTCGCTCTTTGAATCCGAAGGCCTTCAGGCTCTGCCGGCATTTCTATTCGAGCCCTCAATTGAGAAGAATTCAGGGCACGCGAGAATCTCGAGATTTCTGAATAAGACGCGCAGCGGTAGGTACCTGCTGCTCAATACCGGCGCCAGCTTTGATCCCCGAGCCGAGATCTGCGATAACAAGATAGACGATACGGGCAACGGACTGGTCGACTGTCAGGATTCAACCTGCAAAGAAAAGCTCGTCTGCCGCGAGGAAATGCCAGGGCGCCTAGAGCTGTTTGTCATGTCCATGTGTCCCTACGGTACGATGGCGATGGATTCGATGTCTGAAATCCTGGACGCGTTCGATCACAAGATCGACTTTCATATCCATTTTATCGCGAGCAGTAGCGACAAGGGCCTGAGCTCAATGCACGGACAGCCCGAGGTCGATGAAGATATCCGCGAGCTATGCGCGATAAAGCATTTTCCGAAAAACCACAGATACATGGAATACATCTGGTGCCGAAACAGAAATATCCGTAGTGGTGATTGGAAGAAATGTACCGGCCAGAAGGGGATCAACGCGGCCGCGATCGAAAAGTGCTTCGAGGGCGAGGAGGGGAAGGAGCTTTTGCGCGAGGATCTCAAGCTCGCCGAGAAGCTCGGCATCAGAGCGAGCCCGACCTGGCTGGCCAATAATCGCTATTTAATGCACGGTATTGCACCCGAGGCGGTCAAGGAGCAGTTCTGCTCTCACAACAAGGGACTCGCGGGCTGCGAGAAAAAACTGTCGACTGAAACGCCGAAACCGGCGGGCGTGTGTAAGTAGCCGTCAATTCTGAGCGGTCTTGTCGCGAACTTCTTCCCACCATCGAAGGTTGTGCTCTTTTGCGTAGCGCGCCGGGATGTGACCGTGGAACATGGAAAAAAGAACCGCTCTTTCCGACGGCACGACCGTGGCCATGAAGGCGTGCAAAACAACGGCGACCACGGCGACCGCAGCCGCGGCAAAGTGAAGTGGAATCGCCCATTGGATCAAAGAGCCGGAACCGCGAAATAGCACGATGGCCAATCCGCTTCCGATCAGCGTGATAGTCGACAGCGAGACGATCCATCCGCACAGCTTCTGACCCGCGTTGTACTTGCCTTGCGGTGGAAGAGCCACGCCAGGGCGACCTAGTATTCGTTTCAGCTTAGCGCGCAGCCATGCGATATCAGTGCGATCGATCTGAAGATGGCGAAGGTAGGGCACAAGATAACGCCGAAATCCAAAGACGCCGTAAAACAACAGAACGGCGAGCCAAATTCCGCCCACCCTGATATGAAACTTGAGTAGCGCGGCGTACGAACCAAAGGTCTCGATGACCATTTGGTTAAAAATTTCGGGAGTCACCCGATATACGCTGGACGCGAGTAGACACGACCCGGTTACGGCCATGAAAAGCCATACCAACGCGTTAAACCAGTGAAGCGCGATGATCGCGGCATCGTGTCGCCGGATCATCTCCTCCGCGTGCGGTTTTTCTTCATCCTTTGCTTCGCCCCGTATGAGCTGGCGACCCAGGGCGACGAACTGTCCGGTAATGACCAGCGCGAGCAGGCCGAAAAAGGCCGGTCGCAACGCTTTTTCGAAAACAAGGGCGGGTAGCGGCGGCTTGAGACCATTCGGGTTCGGTGGATGCTCGGCAAACACGCGCGCGACAACAGGATCGCGACCGGCGTAGAACACCTGGGGATCGGTGTTGACGAGCTCGGACGCGTTTTGCCGTAGCGCGTGCTCTCGGAAATACGCCGACGCCTCGCTTATTCGATCGTCCAAATCGCCGAAGATCCGGGCACCGGCCGGACACGCGGCGACGCAAGCGGGCGACAGCCCGGCATCGACCAGAGGAGCACAAAAGTCGCACTTCTCGACCCTTCCCAGATCCTCTCGAAGCACGCGGGCGCCGTAGGGACAAGCGGACACGCAATACCCGCAACCGATACACGTCTCGTTGTCCACCACAACCCTTCCGCGATCGTCGCGATAGGTGGCTCCTGTTGGACATACATCGATGCACGAGGCATTGCGGCATTGGTTACACAAGCCCACGTCATGGGTAAACACCGGGCGGTCGCCGGAATGATCAGAGACGGGAAATAGTGGTCTAACCCAATTTCGTTGCACCCCCTCGGGCAGGTCCCACTCCTCCTGGCAAGCAATTACGCACGCTCCGCAGCCCACGCAGCGGTCCATGTCGATAATCATCGCCTGTCTTGCCATGATCTTTTCCTAGCAGCTTTCCTCGGGCTTCACGCTGAAAAATCCGTTGTCGGCCGGCGGCTCGGCGGGCGTGTCGTCTACCTCTTTTATTTCTTGCTTTTGCTCACTTGATCCGGCGCCCGTATCCGGCGTGATTTCGACCGGGGCAACAGCCTCGGGCACCGGCGGCAGGGAAGAACGCTGCAGGCGACACTGTTCGAACTCGCCGGGTATCTCGCGGCCGTCACGCGTGACGAGCTGTACGAAGTTCACCCGGATCCCGGTGCCGCCCGTCGGGCCGTCCGCCCGGAAACGGCTGGTCAGCACGTTATCCGATACGCCGCTTGCGTAGGCGCGCCCGAGCGCGCGGGATCGGCTTCCGTAACCGTGTACCATGTACACCACATCGGTGCGGATCGCCGGAGTCACCAGCAAAGGGATCGGACCGGTGCGCACGCCGTCTTCGTTTTGCAAAAACACCTCATCTCCGGTGGCGAGCCCCTTGGCCTCTGCAACTCCCTGGTTGAGCCAAAGATGGTTTTCTGGATCCTTTTCCATCAAACGCGGAAGGTTCTGCGTTCGAGCAAAGCTGTGATAAGGGCTCCGCCCGGAAACCAGACGAAACCACCCCATCGGCGGTTGCTCGACCGGCTCGAAGGTTGGCAAAGGTTGGTAGCCTTGGCTCTTCATCGTTTCCGAGTGCAGCTCGATGCGACCGCTGGGCGTTTCAAAACGGAAATCCTGCCCCTCGGCGAGAAAGGGTTGCTGCTCGTCTAGCAAATGGACTCCCTCGCGAGCCAGTTGCTCACAGGTCAAGCCGAGCGGCGCCAAGCGCGCATCGAGATACCCTGTCACGTCGGGTTGCGTGAAGCAGTCGTCATGTCCTAGTCGATGGGCAAGCTTTTGGACGATCCAGTACAAACCTTTGGACTGCCCAACGGGCTGCACTACGGGTTGCCGCAACGCCACAAAGGGCCGTGGATGGTCAACCACAGCGAGCACGTCGTCGTGCCGCTCGAGATAACTTGCCTCCGGTAGGATCAGGTCCGCCCAAAGCGCGCCCTCCGTGGGAATCATGTCGATCATCGTGATGAAATCGAGCGACCGCATGGCTTCTCGGGTTCGGCGGAAATCAGGTATCGAGTGCGCCGGATTGACCGCGCAAAAGATCCATTGACGGATCCGTGCGCCCCGGCCGATGCTCGCTTCTACTATCTCCTGCGCGGCCACTCCAAAGTGAGTGAACGCGTGCCGACCCGTGGCCACGCTTCGGTCCATGCCCTCGTGGGGCGGCGGGCAGGGCGGCGGGCCGAGCGTTACATCCGACTTCATGTAGTAACCCCCTGGCCGGCCCCACGCACCCAGCAAAGCGGTGAGGATCGCCATAGCCCTGGCGCGTTGAGTGTCGTTACCGTACCACGCCGCAAAACGACCGCAGTGGATCAGCACCGCGGGCTTGCGTTCAGCCATGGCCCGCGCCTCAGCCTCGATAACCTCGCGCGGGATTTGGGTTACCTCGGCGGCCCACTCGGGCCGGTACGGTGCGATCGCTTCTCGCAGCTCGTCGAAACCCGTGGTGTAGCGCTCTACGTACTCCCGATCATACAGACATTCAGCGATCAGGATGTGAATCCAGGCAAGCAGCAACGCCGTGTCGGTTCCCGGCCTGATCTGCAACCAGCGGTCCGCCTTGCTTGCGGCGACCGACATGCGCGGGTCTACGACAACGAGCCGGGCGCCGCGGCCGAGCGCCTCGGCAAACTCCATTACCTGGCCGGTCTGGACGTTTTCTCCAATATGGCAGCCGATTAAGACGATCATTCTACTTCGGGCCATATCGTGCCGGGCCGGAGAGCCCGGTCCGTCGCCGAAGGTTAGCTGAAACCCCACGTCCCTGGGCCCGCGACATTGGCCAAAGGAAGGCGCCGAGTTGTTCGGGCATCCCAAGTGAGTAGCGAAGTTGCTGAGGAATCGCGAGCTCAGCCCGTGGGAAAACAGTCCGATGGCACCCGGCCCGTGCTCGTCGATAGTCGCGCGCATCTTCTCGGCCCACAGGTCGAGCGCCTGGTCCCAAGAAATCGGCTTCCACCGACCCTCTCCCCGGTCTCCGGTTCTCAACAGCGGCGTGCGCAGGCGGTCGGGGTCTTCGACCAGGTGACGCCCGCCGGTACCCCGCGCGCAAAGCCTACCCTTGTTTCGCGGGTGGTCCGGGTTGCCTTCAATACGTACAAGTCGTCCTTGCTTGACCTTGGCCAAGATTCCGCAGCGCCAGAAACACAGATCGCAAAGCGAGGGAATCTCCTCGCACACGTCGATGCCTCGCCGTACACTACGGCGAACGCCGATATCCGCGTGCGCTCGGCCGGAGAGCACCGCCGGCGCTAACGCCGACGCGCCGAGCGCCTTGCAGAAGGTACGGCGTTGGATTTTTTTCTGGTCACTCATTTCGCATCAAAGGCGACGCCCGGCACGCTGTTAGGAACCGAGCGGCCATATCGCCCGGCGAGCAATAGCGCTACGAAGAATTTACCGAATTACGCTTTCATGCGGTTGATAGCTTTATATGGTAGTTCAACACCGCACGACCGGTGAGTATTCCGAAATTCAGCCGCTCATCGAAGGTTTCGCACACATCGTTCCCGGATTCTAGAGCCCTTCTCAATAAATCCTCGAGAATCATATCTCCTTTTATACGAGACCGAATTCTCTAAACCACGCGAGTTCCAGGTTAAGTCGGTCCGGGGTCTGGTACGCGAAGATAGCTCGCGACACGGGTGTCTACGGTGCTACCCGAGCGCACGCGGTATACGCGCGCGCCCAGCTCGCGGCGCAATTGAAGCTTGATCTCGCGAAGCGCTTTACACCGACGGATTGTTTGCAGCGTTAAGGTGAACGACGCGCGATCGAGATCATAACGCGGAAGCGATCTCTCTCTGACCTAAAGCGGCGCTCGGCAAACGCCATAGAGGCGCCAGGTTAGCTGCGTATAAAAGCCGACGGGGGGTTCGCTGACAATACCTGTGATCGTGTGCAGCTAGAAACGATCAGCCGAACAAAGATACCTAACGGACTGTTTTGCCGTAAGCGTTCAGGGGTCAAACAAGTCGGCGGCCAATTCGCCTGTAAAACCGAGCGCGCCCGCAGGGCCGGCGATTGCTGTATCTGAGCAGCCGGCGCGAGGACGAAAGCCGGTTTTACGGGATGAATTGGCCGCCGTCGTAGTCAAACGGCAGTACCCCCCTGAACGGTTACGTTTTGCTCAGCGACGTTTTTCAAACGTAATCTTTGCTCTAAATCAGCCGTTTGGCTGCTCGATGCGAAGACCTGACCGATATCTTTTTACGGTTTTTACGCTCAGCTTCTATATACGCACAATGTCGCACCATCATTTTACTTCGAGTACGCAGTATTAATATCAAAAAGCACTGTTTTATATCGACTATTCGCGTCGGATGACGCGATAGACGCGACCGTTGACTTAAGGAGGCTGTATGGTTATCGATTCACGGCTAGGTTTGTCGCTGCTGGCGTGCTCGCTGCTTTTGGCTGTCGCCGCCGCGGGCTGTATCGAAGATGACTCCGGGGACACCTCGGACTCGGGATCGGCGACACCGGACGCGGAGCCGACTAAGACAAGCGCGGCTGACGCCGCGTCCGGCCGAACCGCGTCACGCGATGACTCGGCCGTGAACGACGGCGAAGACGTATCCCCGGCGACAAGCGGCGACTCGGCGTTAAATAACAGCGGCCAACAGGGCGCGAACGATAGCGGCTCGCCGCAAATCGATTCAGCGGTGTCGGCTCGGGACGCTGCCGGTGATGAAGACGGGTCAGCAGGTTCCAACGACGCTATATCGGCTCAGCAAGAGGCGGCGGCGGATGCTTTTGACCCGGGGCCGGCGGTCCCCATTGTCGTCAACAGCGGAAGTACGGCAGACTACAACCTGAGTGACGGCGAGTACAAGCTGTTTTATTTCGACGCCGAGTCAGGTCAAACCTACACCATCTCGCCGCTGTCCGGAATCGTGCGTGGATACGTTAGCACGTCGGCAGAGGTCTCCGCGAGCAACTACCAATACGCTACCGATGAGGCGGTGGGCACCGTGTCTTTCGTGGCCCCCGAGGCCGCGCGCTATTACATCGCGGTGGTCGTCAGCGGCGGCGGCGCCAGCGGGCCTTTCCAAGTCGCGGACGGCGGTCAACTGGTGTCGCTGGGGGCGACCAGCGTGACTTTAGACGCGCCCAACGGCGAAGACACCTGGTTCTTTCACTTTCCCATCAGCGCCGGAACGGGCTACAACATAGAGGTTCAGGGACCCGCCTCTCCCGCCGTAATCATCTCGGCCGCGCCGCGCCCGGAGCGGAGCAGAGAGAACCAGTTACTCCACGGAGCGTGGGGCATGTCCGGCAACCTGCCGCTCAATAACGACATAGAGGCCATCTCTGTTTCACAGTCGACGTCGGGTTTCTACTATTTCTCCGTGAAGGTCTTCGAAACCATGGCCGTTACCATCACGCTGTCGCAGCAATAGATCTAAAGCGGTGAACAGAGGCGAAGAGGACGGAACGCGGCATTACCTTAACGTTGCAAAAACTCCGTCGGCGTAAACCGCTTTCGCTCGCGAAAAAGCGCACGAGCTAAGGGCTCGCGCAAAAATAATTTTACATTTTTTCGCCCAGATTGGGATGGAGTGTCATATTACCGATTGAGCGAAACCGCAGGA
>JAFGIB010000315.1 GCA_016929805.1 Deltaproteobacteria bacterium
GGGCCGGCGAGGATGGTACTTGCTGTACCTGACGAGCCGGCGCGAGGACGAAAGCCGGTTTTACGGGATGAATTGGCCGCCGTCGTATTCAAACAACAGTACCCCCCTGAACGGTTACGGTTGAACGGGCGATTCGCCGCCTCGCGCGTCGCGTGAACGATCGCTTTCCGCTTAATAGAACGAAAAATAGCCCGATGCGATCTTCACCTAACCGGTTCGCATTCTAAGACTCTTTGGATTCAGCTTCTGGAGAATCGGAGTCTTGAAGCTCAGATGCTTTCGCGTTTTTCTGGACGCTTTTTGAGGTCACTCGTGGTAAATGTTTGCGTTCTCGTAAAAATTCCAAATAAGCCACGGCGTTTTCGAGCTCGCGAACCGGCAGAAGCTCGACCAACTCCTGCAACCGTTGTCGGCTCGCCTCCGCCGCCGCGAAACGATTGCGACGTTCCGGTCGTTCGACCTCTTCCCGGTTGACCGCCTCTCTGACATCGTTGGCGCTTGGGACTTCCCACTTTTCTCTTTCCACGGCGACTAAGCCGTGCGTATCAAGCCAGGCTTCGATCGCGACTTTCAGCCGTTCAGCGCGAAACGCGAACCAGCGTTCTCGATCGACCGGGAAGTGCATGAGTACGTCCTTAAATCGACGAAACGCCCCTTTTCCGTCGATCGCTCCCAAGAGTTTCTTATGAAATTCCTCGTCCTCAATAGTGGAGATAAACCGTTCCATCCAACGGTACTGTTCACGCGACGAAACCGGATCGATCCGGATATAGCTGGGGTCCGAAACGATACGCGCGTGCATATTCGGATCGGCAATGCCGTCCACGATTCGAATAACCTCGCCCGTCGTGAGATGGAGATAACTATGGACTTCCGGGGCGTTATTTTCAAAGGCGTCTTGAATCGCTTCCCAGACAACCGGTACGTGCCTTTTCTCCATCTCCTGTGACCACTCGTCGTTCATAAGATCCACTTCTCGGCCGACGCAAGATCGAATCCGAGCTAATGCCAAGAATTCCTATTGTATCATCCTAACGAAAGATTACGAACTGCGCTTTTATAAGTACATGCAAAATCATTAATAAGAAGCTAGAAAATAACCCCTACCTATTAAAAGGTTATAGCTTAATACCCTATTTTGGTACACAAGCTAAAGCTGAATAAACGTACAGGTTTCGTTCATGTCCTCTCGCTTGACGAAAGCGTCGGTAACGGAACTTTTTCTCGAAATTTCCTGTATGCCGCACCGAGAGCCTCGTTAACTTCCGCCTGGACGTCCTCGGTCGTTTTGGGATCGACATGATGCAACATCGCCTCTTCAAGGCATAAGGCCGCCGCTACATAGCGTTTTCGTTTTGCATAGCACCGAGCGAGCTGCGGCAAAACGATCGATTTGCTAGCTCCAACCACCATGGCTCGGCGCAAAAGCCCGATTGCCTCACCGTACCTCTCGTTGATCAGCCGCGCTTCGGCCAAAAGCAGAAAAAGATCGCCAAGACCTTCACTATCCTGTCCCCATTGCACACCGAGTCTAAGAACGTCGTCCGCCCATTCCAATTGCCCGGTTTCCAAATAGGCTTTCCCCAAAACACCTAAAGCCCGCGCTAAGGTCGATTTCTCCAATTCCCCGAGCATTTGACCTTCCTGGGTCCGTAAAAACATCGAGAGCGGACCCGGCCAGGCTCCGAGTAGCTCGATCGTGCGTTCGTAGTCGCCTTGAGCGTTTGCCGCTTCCGCCTCCGGAATGTTTTTGAAATCAATGGAAAAAGCTCCCTCTGATTTGGTTCGAGCCAATTCGGAGCGAACGCTTTCCTCTAGCACCTCTCGGAACCCCTTAATCGTTAGCTCTTCCTGACTATTCCCGATCGAAATCAAAAGCGAAGGCGCTTTACCCCCGCCATACCAGAGCCCGATTATGCTCACGCCGAATATCGGAGCGAGTAAGAGCAACTTATACCCGATAAAAAGACTTATATCCGAAACAGAGGGTTGCTCTGGTAAGTGTTGCGGTTGTGAGGCGTCGTCGGCGAGTAACGTGCTCGTCAGTTTTTCGCGAAAAACCGCTAATTGGAGCTGCTGAACGTTTTTGCCACCCTCATCGTAGAAATCGATCAACGACGCCTCCGGTCTCTCTTTATCGTAGCTGATCGCGGAAATTCGAACGCCGGCGATAAAGGCGAACGCGACGAATCGCTCTCCAACGATCTCGCACAATTTTTCAAATCCGGGGATTTCATCGCGCAAATGCTCAAACCAATTATTTGCGCTGATCGATTCGAGTTCGACAAAGTTGCGTTTTCGAGCGCTCATCTTCCTGTTGGCTATCTTGCGCCGAGTTTTTTTCGGTACCACTGTATGGTCCGTTGAAGGCCGTCATCCAAATCTACGATTGCGCGAAAACCCAATAGGTTTTCCGCTTTTCTGACATCCGGAACCCTGAGCTCGACATCCGGGAAGTCCCAGGGGACAAAGCGAATTTGCGACCGACTTTCGGCTAGTTGAACGACCATCTGAGCGAGGTGATAAATAGTGACGGTACTGCGAGGATTTCCGATATTAAACGACTGACCGATCGCCTCATCTCGAACCATAGCGAGCATGATACCCTCTACAATATCGTCGATGTAGCACCAAGAACGGATCTGATCTCCGTTGTTGTGAACCGCAATCGTCTCACCGGCTATCGCTCGAGTAACAAAAGCGTGAATCGCACCCTCGCCGATCTGATTCGGCCCATATATGTTGAACGGGCGAATCGAGCAGGTCGGCACTTGGTATTGTTTCCAATAGTTATGCGCGAGATGCTCGGTCGCCAATTTCGACACCGCGTATGTCCAACGCGCCTCTCCGACCGCGCCCAAGCTGGTCACATCCGCTTCACGCACGCGAAAGGCATATGCTCCGAATACCTCACTAGTGGAAAAATCGATGAATCGCTTGATATTTCCTTGTTTAAGCGCCGCCCGTAAAGCATTGGAGGTGCCCTCCATGGCGACTTCCATGGTGGTTACGGGATTCTTAAGCACCGTATCCACGCCGGCGATAGCCGCCATGTGCACGACATAGTCAACGCCATCGATTGCTTTCTCGAGCGCCTGAGAATCGCGGACATCCCCCAGCACGACTTCGAGGTTTTTATTCTGCTCAAGGTTCGTCGCCGAAAGCGCGTTTCGCCTCAGATTATCGAATACGCGCACGCGATTGTGATCGAGCAGCCGTTGGCATAAAGCCGTTCCGATGAATCCCGCGCCGCCCGTAATGAGTACCGTCGCACCTTTTACCATGGCGTATCGCTATCACAGGAAGTTGGAGGCGTCGATGTCATATACATTCGGCTTCAAACCAGAGTCGGTCGCTTGTATAATTTTAATCCCTTTTATTTTTTTGTGTCAAAAGTTCCAAAGCGGCTATCCTAATGTGCGTAAATGAAGGCGCTGAGTTTACACCATATGCAGGATTTTGGAACGTTCGGAGGCGTTTTTACCTTGCTCTTCGCAATAATACGGCAGAGGTGGTCAGGAGTTTTCTAAAAGAAGGAGGGAATATCGAAGAATCGAAAAAAAGGCTTTTGTACAAAGAAAACAAGGGATAGATGGTAAGAGATGCCAGGAAATACCCACAGCTCACTGCCGCCAGAGCCGCCGGCTAGCGTAATTGTCAAAAGCCGAATCCGTTCTCTGCAAAATATGCGGGAATTGGAGGGAGACTCGCGTCGGAAAAGCGTGCTCGAGTATGAAATAGCATCGCTTACGGAGCATAAGCGAGCTGACCTTTCGAAGGCAATTAAGCTATATCTTTCGGCATACAACCTCGACAATAGCTTCCGTCCTCCTCTGTTCGCGCTAGCGCGTATTTTCGAACGGCGCCGGTCTTTCGATAATCTGAGACGCATCTACGAATCCGCGGTACGGGTAGCCCGATCGGATTCCGAGCGAGCCTCGCATCTCATCGATCTTGCGCTGCTCCTATATGATCACCTCAACGAACCCGAGCGCGCCGTAGCGATGCTCGAAGAGGCTCTCGATCTCGATCCGAGCCCGTCGGTGGCGGCGCTTGTTCTCGAGGGACACTACTCGACGATAGGGGAATTGGACCCCCTTGATCGTATCATTGATATACGCGCGTCGCGCACACGCGATCCCGCGCTAAAAGCTGTGCTCTTAAATGAAGTCGGACAGGCTCGATTGAAACGGGGCGATATCGAGGGCGCGGTCGAAGTGCTTAGAGTAGCTTCGACCATAGGACAATTTCGCTTTCAAACCTTAACCCGGCTCGAAAACATCGCTCGCGCACACGACCTGTACGACGTTCTCGCGGAGGCGCTGCAAGGTCGTGCAATATTGGCGGGTCAGATAGCGTTGGAGCGAGAACAACAGGACGAAACAACAGAAGCGAAAGCGCCTGGGGTGGTAAACGCCTACAACTACGAGGAAGCGCTGGGCGCGGCGCTTTCGCTTTGGAGAGAAACGGCTCTAGTACGGCTCGCGTTTTGTAACGATCCCGCCGGCTCGGCAGCGGCTTATGAATACGCGCTGCGAATTGCCCCGGACGATTATCTACTGCGACAAGAACGGCTGATCGCTTACGAAAAAGCGGGCGAGATAGAAGCCGTGAAGCAACAGGCCTCGGCGATGCTCGAAAGCGAGTTATCCGGTAAACAGGCCGCGACGTTGTTTTTTCGGCTGGGCGAGGCCGCTCAAGCGCAAGGGAAGATCGAACTTGCCCGCGAGGCGCTGACGCGGGCGTTACAAGCCGACCCGACGTCTAGCGCGGTGATCGGTCTATTGGAAGATTCACGAATTGACGCGGCACTCTATCAAGAGCTGATTTGCTCCTTGGAATCCCGAGCCGAGAACGCTTTACCCGAGGAGGCGGCTGAAGCCGTGTGGCGCGCGGGACTTTTGGCGGCGGACTATCTTCAGGACATCGTAAATGCCTCTCGGTTGCTCCGTTCGGCCGCGTCAAAAGCCAGGGATAAAGCCCCCGTGCTAAGGGAGCTGTTCGACCGAGCCCTCGCTTTCGGCGCTTATCCGGATGCGATTCAGGCCGGCCTCGAGCTTTCTGAAGTCGTCAGCGACGAAGCGGAACAGGAAGCTCTATTATGGGACTGTTTTCGCATTACTTCCTGCGAGATAGGAGACGAGAAAAAGGCCTCGGAGCTGTTGAGTGACGGGTTGACCCGCGCAAGCTGCCGAAGTTGGGCGCCCGAGGTCGCGCGTTTAGTCGGCGCTTTACAAAAAGATTATTCGTTGCTCGCGCGCGCTCATGAAGCGCTGGCTGAACAAGCCGCGAACGAAGAGGTTGTCGCCGCCCACCTGTGCGCGGCGGCCCGCGGCCTGGTCCGGGCGGGCGATAGCAAGAAAGCAAGCGGCCTACTACGGCAAGCCTTGGAGTATTCGGTCGCGAATGGTTATGCCGTGCCTTTGCTCGAAGAGATATTGATGGCACAGGGCGAGAGCGAGCAAGTGGTGCACCTGCTGCGACAAGCGGCAGAGGCGAAAGTCAATGCGAAACAGAGCGAAATCGCGCTGCTTTACGCGGGCGCCGTGGCCGAAATCGCGGGAAACGCCGAGCTCGCCGCGCGCAATTACGAGGACGCGATCGATCGCGATCCCATGGCCCTTGCTCCGTTGTGGTCGCTGCGGCGCCTGGCGGAACGGTCGGGTCAAACCGACATGCTGACAACCGCTCTGGAGGGTCTGGCTTTTCGCGAGGCGGAAATCGATAAGCTCGCGACTTCCAACTTTGAACTGGGTATACACCGCGATCTATTGGGAGACGGCGCGCGCGCGCACGACTGTTTACAAGCGGTGCTCGCCGATCGCGACCTCGGAACCGAGGCCGCGCTGTCGCTGCTCTTTCTTGCTCCCGACAAAGCGATGGATGAAAGGATGCAAGCGGCCTGGGCTCAACTGCAAGCCTCGCTACCCCGGGATATGGCGATGTCGCTTTTGCGTGAACGCATCGCTTTCGCTCTTGATCACGATCCGGAGCTGGCCCAGCGACTGGCGCAGGAGCTGCTTTCCGAAGAACCCGGCGACCGATGGGCTCTTTACGCCTACGCGAGAACAGCACACGACAACGACGACCGAGCCCAGCGTCTCGTCGACCTGGGCAACGCCACCGATGATCAAGAAGCCGCTGCAAGTCTCTTATTGCACGGGCTTCGCTGTCATCTGCTCGCGGGCCGCCGCGAAGCTGTCGAAGACGGTCTGATTCTCGCGCTGGGTATCGCCGAGCTCTCTGCCGACGCCACGCTTGCGAGCGTTGCCCTGGACGAAGCGCTTACGCCCGGCGACGACGCCGAATCACGAGTCGATGCGCTGAATCAGCGCCTGCAACACGCGACCGAGGAAGCTCGGCACGCGATCAGCGGCGCGTATGCACGGGCGCTTTTAGCGGCGAGTCGCTTTGAGCAAGCGGCTCAAGTCGCGCGGGATTCGATCTCCAAGAACGAGGACGATATCGCCTCCTGGGAGGTATTGCACGGCGCCGCGTACGCGCTAGGGGATTGGCGAACCGTGGTTCGCGCATGTGACAAGTTGGCGGATTATTGTGACGAGAAGTTCGAGGTCTTGCTATTAGAAGAGAGCGCGGAGTTACTGCTCGTCCACTACCAACAGACCGAGGAGGCTGAAATCAGGCTTCGCACCGCCTTGGAGATCGATCCGCGGCGCGAAGTCGCGTTTAATCTGCTACACGACATTATAGCGTCGCGCGATGATGTCGACGAGCTACAAAAGCTACTGGAAAACCGCATCCTAGTCGTCGATGATGCCGACGAGTTAATCGATCTATATTATGAGCAGTCGCGTCTTTATCGCTCGAAAGGCGAGCGAAAGCAAGCGCTCGCAACCCTGGAAAAGCTGTTATCACATCGTCCGAACCATATCGGTGCACTCGGGCTTAAAGCGGAAATCCACGCCTCTTTAGAGGATTGGGCGGAGGCGATTATCGCCTTGCGCCGTTTGGCCGAAACCGACATCCCGCTCGAACAAAAGCTTCTGGCTTGGATAGGCGCGGCGGATTTATTGGAAAAGAAACAAGCCGATCCTCAAGCGGCGTACGAGGAGCTCGAGAAGGTGGCGTTCGCCGAGCTAGGAAATGAACAGACTTACGCCAAAATGGCCGAGCTCGCCGGCCAACTAGGCAAGGCCCTCGACGCCGCCGGCGCTTTGGTATTGGCCGCGGAAAAATGCACGGGGGGAGCACGGGCGGCGTACGAACGACGAGCCGGACACATCTACGCCGAACAGCTCAACGATAGAAAGTCGGCGATCGAAGCCTATTTGCGGGCGCTGGCCGCGGATCCGATAGACGACGCGGCGTGTCAAGCCGTGATCGATTTGATTATCGATCCCATTGAGCGCAATGAGGTACTCGAGGCATTTGAGTCCAAGGTAAGAGAGCGCGCCAAACAGGATCCACAAGACGATTTGCTCTTTCGTAAGTTATATAAAACAGCGATCTGGCGAGACGAACCGGATATGCAACTATTGATGTTGCAACGGCTGGTTGAAATGAAGCTCGCCACCGGGGAGGAACAAAGGGCGTACGAAACGCTCGCTCGGAACGTACCGCCCTCGACCAAGGGCAAGCTTGCGGAAGCCTCGCTCGCGCGGCTGATGCCGGGGCCGAATCCCGCCGATTTGGCGGAAATTTGCAGGTTGGCGTCGGAGGCGGTTATGGAGATGAATCTTCTGACGCCGCCGGGCGGCGATAACGGACCGCTTCTCCGAGTCAAGGCGAGAGAGCCAAACCCGGCTCGGGATGCATTGGGCAGACTCATGGGGGTGTTCGGGGTAAAAATCAGAGAGTTTTTTCTTGGAGGCGCGGACCCAAAGGCCGTTGCGGCTTTGCCGGGCACGGGAACCTCGTACGACTGGGTCGTCGGTTCCGAGGTCGATACTCCCCTTTCGGCTCCCCAACGATACGCCGTGGGATATCAGGCGATGGCGATTCGTTTGGGCGTTTTTCCGCTGCTGACACAAGCCTCCAGCGATGAAGCTTTTCGACTCATATCGGCGGTCGCCGCGGCCCTCGATTTACCGCTTGCCGCTTCTGACCCTTCTGAACGCGAAGAACGCGTGCGCGCCGAGGCACACGCGATCTCGCGAAGAACGCGAAAATCGCTCCGCATCAAGCTCGCGGAATTAGAGCAAGGTGAAGAACGGCTGAGAGAGTACTGCGCCGTCATCCACCGATCCTGCCAACGGGCCGGGCTATTAGTAGCGGTGAGCTTACAAAGCGTATTGGAGATCGTTTTGAAACAAAATCTCGGAACCCGCGCGTTTAGTGAAGCTCCCGAAGCGCAGGAATTGGTGGAGTTTTACACGTCTCGGGAGCTACTCGCGCTTCGTCGGGAGATCGGAATGGCGCTGTGACCGACGATAAACTAGATAAAAACGGCGTGAGCCTTGAAGCCCCAAACGAGCCGGACGACGGTGCGCCCGTGGAATCGAACGCGCCCGAAGAACCGGCGAGTCGTGCGCTCGATGTCTCTGACGAGCCCGCTGAAACACAAAAGCCGGCTGTCCCGGATGCATCAGCCGCTATCGCGAGCGGCGAGCAAGACGGCCGTGAGCAGTTACTAAACAGCATTCAAGGCGCGGAGCAACCCTTGGTTCTGGAGGATGAAGAGGGGCTTTTCAGCAACGCTGACGACCTCGAGGACGAGGAGGACGGCGATCTCGTTAAGGCGAAACCGGCGGACGGTGAACCACCTCAGACGGCAATGGACACGCCTAGCGTAAGTGTTCAGGACGCAAACAGGCCGGCCACCGCCGTCGCCGAACGGAAGCTCACCCGTGAACCGATACCGCCTCGCGAGTCTGAAACCAGCGAAAGCGAAGACTCGGTTTACCCGACCGATTCCGAGAGCGAGGAGTTGGACTTCGAGCGAGAATTCTACGCTCAATTCGAAAGTCGGAATCAAGCGAAGCGAGATTCAGAAGCTGAAGAGATCGACGACGATTTGCTCAACCCCATCGACGAGCACGAGCCATCCGAAATCGCACGTCAGCGGATAGACGAGGAACCTGAAGCCGCGAGCGAGCGGAAAGACGATACTACGAGCACGAGTGGGATCATATCTCGTTTGCTTTCTTCGCCCCCATCTACACCGCCGACTGCGCCGGAACCCTCGAACGCCGAGCGAGAAATCGAGCCGCAAGCGGCGCTAACCGAGAGCGACGGTTCTGAACTCCCGGAGCTCGGCGTCGACGACATAGAGCCCGAGCGATCGGAAGATCGCGAGCTCGCAGACGAAGCCGATTCTGAAATCGAGGCCGGCGAAGCCGCCGCGAGCGCGGCGGCCGAGCTCGACAAGCAACCGCAGCCGTCGACACCCGATGAAGGCGCTATTGCCGCTCGTCGCACGATTCACCGAAGAGCGGTGGCGCACGACGTTCACCCCCTGGCGAATAGCGACGCGGACGGCCTGCGCGAGCGCAGCGCGTTTCTCGTCAACCTCGCGCAGCACGCGAGCGGAGGGCAAAAGGCGCAGTTGCTGGTCGCGGCGGCGGAACTTAGGCAACGCGTCGGCGAGCCCGATCAAGCGCTCGCGCTTTATCAATCAGCGTTGGAAATCGATCGAGCTAATCTCGTGGCGCTGCGGGCGGTTCGCCGAGAGGCGTGCGTCTCTGGCAACTGGAGCGCGGCGGCCGAGCTTTTAAAAACCGAATCGGAGCTGGCGCTATCCCCGCAAGAACGCGGATTGGTACTCACCTTGCTCGCGGAAGTGCGGCTGCGACAGCTCGCTGACATCGCCGGCGCGCTGGAAGCGGCAAAAGCGGCGCTTACTGTCTATCCTGGAACGATTACCGCCGGTTTGCTGTTAGCGGAAATACATTTCAGCGAACACAGGCAAGCCGAGGGAATCGAGGCGTTACAGCAGGTGGCGTCGAGTTGGCAAGATTCGGATATCCGGCAGGCGATCCTGGCTGAAAGCGCGCACGCGCTTGAGCGAATCGGCGAGGCGGAAAAAGCCGCAAGGCTGTATCGACAAGCTCTTGAGATCAATCCGCGGTCGCTTGCTGCCTTGGTGAACGTGGTAAGCAGCTCCCGGGCAATCGGCGATTTTGATACATCGATCAATACGCTTCTCGCGATCAGTGAGCTTTTCGATCCAGGTCCGGTTCGCGACGCGCTGGTGCGAATCGCGGCGCGATATGCCCACCACCTTAAACGCGATCCCAAGCAAGCCCTTTCGCTATTGCTACAGGACGGTAGTCTTTTGGCAATCCGTACACGTGAGCGAGCGGCGGCCGAAAGCGGCGACCGAGCGGCACAGCGAGCGGCAATCGAGGCGTGGACCCAAATCAGCAGCGCCAGCGAACGCGCGATTGCGTTTGTCGAGATCGCGCGAGGGCGAATGGATGCAGGCGAATTCGAGGACGCGAAAGCGGCCCTGCGAGAAGCGGCGCTTGCGGACAACCGCGTCGGTATGATTCGCGTGATTCGCGAAACGATCGCGCGCAAGAAAGGCGAGACCTCGGATCTCACGGCCGAGATCGAGGGTGAAGATAAGAGCAACGCGCTGACTCTGGCGGCCAAGCTCGCGCGGCTTGCGACTGAGACGACTGGCGAGCGGCGAATGCTTGAGCTTTCCACGCGTCACTGCGATGGGGTGCGTACCGCGGAAATTATTGCGTTAGACGCTGCGGCCGAGGACGATGACCGGGATTGGGTGAGGTCGGCGTTGCTGCAAGAGGCTGAAAACGCCGTTGCCGAAAACCGAGTCGGGCCGCTTTTCGCGCTCTTATATCTGTATTCGATGGAGCGGGACAAAGCGGATAGCCGCGGACAGCCGCGGGCGGACCAATCCACGCCGAAAAGAGCTGAAGCCCTTGCGACAGAAGGTCATGAAGCGGGCGATAGCCTCCTTGACCCGGACCAAGAAGCGGTTGAAATCGTTGAAGAATCGCAATCGGAAGAGCGCGAACAAACCGGGATCGATTTCGAAACAGAAAGATCCGAGCGAGACGGCGATGCGCTCGACGCTCTGCCCGGCGCTGAGATCGGCGCGGAAGATCGCGGCGTTTTAGAGCCCGCGCCGCGGCCGTTTTCTGCCCGCGGCGAGCAACTCGTCGATCTCTTTGAAAAGTTACGCGCGGCCTTACCGGGCTCGCCGATCGCGTTGCGTCAGATGGCGCGGGCGAGCGGCGACCGGGAAAAAGCCGCGGGGTATTTTTTAGAGGAATGCGCGGCGTCGCAAGGAATGCGGGCGGCTTTTGCCGCGACCGCGGCCGGTCGTTATCTACAATCCGCCGGGCTGGATCCGCTGCCCGCTTTTCGACAAGCTCTCGAGAGCACGGCGGGTTATGGGCCGGCTTGCTGGGCGATGGAAATAAGCGCGCGCGCGGTCAACGATACCGAGGCGCTTGTATTGGTCCACGAACAGCTAGCCGAACACGCGCTCTGTCCGCAGGAAAAAGCGTCGCGGTTCGCCCGCGCCGCGCTTTATCGCTCGGCGCAAGACCGTTCGCTCGCGATCGAGCTGCTGAGGCGCGCCTTGGAAATCCACCCCCAGGACTCGGTGGTCAACGAGCTGATACTCAGGCTTTTAGGCGTCGATTCGACGAACGAGATAGCCGAACGCTTGTTGGTCTCAGCGCGAGACGATTCGCCGGAAGCGATACGCGCCGCGCGTCTCAGGGCCGCGGCCGCGTATGAAAACGGCCGAGAGCTGGAAAAAGCCGCCGAGTTATACCAAACGGTCATCGAAACCTCTCAAAAGCCTGAACCGATAGCGCTTTTCGCGCTGGAACGCTTAGAGCTTGCCTTGGGACGGCACGATCAAGTCAGAGAACAACTCGCGCATGCGCTGCGGCAAGCCTCCGACGACCGGTCGCGAGCGGCGTGTTTATATCGCTTAATCGAGTTCGAGCGTGAGCACGGGGACGAATCCGACGCGCTGGCACATCTAAAGGCCTTAGTGCAAATACAACCCGACCAGATTGCTTGCTGGCGCATGCTCGAGCGGCATTACCTCGAGCGAAGCGGTTCAGATGAAGCTCTGCGAATTACCGCGGCCTTGGTCGACCACTTAACCGATCCGACGGATGTCTCGGCCTATCTCAGGCAACTGGTTCGTCTTAAGCAGTTGCCGCATGATGCGCCCGCGGCCGGCGCCGATGAGATAATTCTTAAGCACGCGGATCGCGCGGTACCGGACCTATGGCTGACACAGAAGCTGGAAGCGGCAGCGCGCGCCGCCAATGATAGCGCTCGCATCGCCCAAGCGCTGAGCGACGCCGTGATGCACTATTCCGATCCGATGGAACGGGCTTCCATCGCCCTGTGCGCCGCCGAGCAAGCGAGCGGCGAAGTGCTCGATGATGTGATGGAAAAGCTCGGTCAAGCTGTGGCCGAGGCCGCGGACCATCCCGTTGCCGCGGAAGAGCTTGGCTCGCTTTTAGAAAAAACGGGTAAGTCGGCCGAAGCCGCGCGCGCGTATGAGATGGCGGCGGCTCACGCTCATAACAGCGAGCGCGAAGCGCGGCTTTGGCGACAAGCAGCGGTGATCTGGCAGGATGAGCTTGGTGATAACGAGCGCGCTCGGGCGGCGCTGGTCCGAGCTAAAGACGCCGACCTGATGTGCGGCGATGTCTTTTCGCGTCTCCGGTCGCTATTGCGCGAAAGCGGCGAAACCGCGGAGCTTGCCGAGCTGTTACGCGTCCGAATCGAGAAAGGAGGCGATGGCGCAACGCTGGCGCAGCTTAACCTCGAGCTATCGGGGTTGCAACGCGAGCTCGGTAATCGTAGCGCGGCTAAAGCGTTCCTCGGTGCCGCTCTCGGTTCGGATCCGCAACACGTCATAGCGCTAAGCGAACTCGCCAAGATGCATCTCGACGACCAGCAGTGGCGCGAGGCTGCCGATATATTAATTCGACTGGCACGGCTGACGAAGGACAACCAACAGTTATGCTGGTTGTTTTTCAGGCTCGGTGACATCTACCAGAAGCATTTGCCCGACCTTCAACGCGCTGAAATCGCTTTTACCCGGATCGTCAAGTTGCAGCCCGAAAACGTCGAAGCGATCGAGCGATTGATCGAGATTTTTCAGCAGCAGCAGATGCACGCGAAAGCCGCACGCGCGCTGCAGCGGTTGGTTCAGCTAAGCGGCGATCGCGACAGCAGAAATAAAAACCAGTTGCGGTTTGCCGCTGAACTGGAGCACCTCGATCAACAACGAGAAGCCGAGGAGATTTTAGAATCCTGCAGGAAAGAGTCCCCGACCGACATCGTTGTGATCAATGCCTTGACCGAATTTTACCGTCGCCAGCAGGCGCATAACGCGTTGTCGATGCATTTAAACCGCTCCTCCAGCGAATTTAGAAGCGCGCTGAAAGAGGACCCGACGAAGGTAGAAAATTGGCGCGGATTGGTCGAGGTCCTATTGACGCGCGAACAGATTCAAAGCGCTCAAAGTTGCGCCTCGACCGCGGTGGCTTTTGGCGTTTCGGACGCGAAACTCCACGCGATGCTTATCGACGGCGCCGCAACGCCGTTGGTGAAAGCCCTGGGCAGCGCGGAAATCGACCGGATCATCGCTCCCTCCTGGCTGACCGATACCGTGCGCTTCGTGTTCGGCGGAACCGCTTTCGCCCTGGATCGGGCGGCTCCGTTTAACGCCAAAGGGCTCGGAGTCGAGCGCCTGAAGAAAAAATCCGAACAGCTCGAACGGATCGTTAAAGGCGTCTGCCAAGGATTCGGCCTTTCGTCGGTGTTGCTTTACACCTCAAGCAGACGAATCTGCATACCGGTTTCGAACGATCCCCTCGCCGTCTTGGTCGGCGAATCATTGCTCGAAGAGACGACTGAAGCGGAAAAACGCTTTCTCTTGACCCGCGCGATAAAGCTCGCTGTCAACAACCTCGCGGTTCTCGTTCGCACCCCGCCGGACGAGATAGTGTTCGTAGTTAACGCGTTGATACGACATTTCGATAGCGAGTTTGAACCCGAGGGGATGGATACGGCGAGGCTCGAGGAAACCGCGAGGCAAATCGGCAGGTTCATCCCGCGAAAGTACCACGCGGAGCTGAGTCAAAATGTTTTTGAAATCAAAGGTATGGCCGAATTCGATCCCCGCGCGCTTTCGAGGGTGACGACCGAATTCGGCTCAAGAGCCGCGTTGGTCGCGACCGGCTCCTCACCGGCGGCGCTCACGGCATTACTGAAGATCGACGAGGTGGCGTTTAACCAGCAATCGCCAGAGCAAATGCTGGCCGCAATTCGTCGATCTCGCGACGCGGAGTCGTTGTTCTCTTTCGCTCTTTCCGATGCGTTCCTGAGCGCGCGTCAAAGAGCGTTCGAGTTGCAACAAGAGTAAAGCCCGATGGAACGACGAATACAGGTGTCGAAAGCGCGAACGAAGCGATTCGAGCCATGAATCCGAAACGGCAAGAAGTCGCGGTTTTCGGCGGAAGCTTCAATCCTCCCCACCTGGCGCACACCCTGGTAGTCGCCTATGTGCTTTCGGCTTACCCGATAAAAAAGCTTCTGGTCGTTCCGACCTACCTTCATCCCTTCGCCAAACGGGTCGCGCCGTACGAGCACCGCGTAAGGATGTGCGAACTGGCGATGGCGGATGTAAAACGCGTTCAGGTTTCGCGCATCGAAGAAGATCTCGGCGGAGAAAGCCTGACGCTGAAAACCCTCGAGACGCTTCAGCAACGACACCCTCGAACCCGTTTTCGTTTGGTGGTCGGCTCCGACATTTTAGCCGAAGCGCCGCGTTGGTTTCGTTTCGATCGAATAGAAGCGATCGCGCCGCTAATCGTGCTCGCACGCGGTGGCTATAGCGAAGCGGAGACGAAAGGTCTGGTTTTTCCCGCGATCAGCTCCTCGGAAATTCGCGGCTTGTTGAGTAACGGTCTCTCAACCGAAGGCTATCTGTCGGACTCGGTGGCGGCGTATATTAAGGAACACGATCTATACCGCTAGCGCGGATATATCTTATTTAAAACGGTTGTTCGCGGGCGACACGCATCCTTCGACCACGGGTTGTAATGATTAATTGTGTAAGATTAAAGCCGAGCGTAGCACGGCTTTTTGCTCCGGCGTGATCGCGGTACCGCTACCCATCGCCCAAAACATGAGATTGTCCGCGCCGAAATCCCGGCATTCCTCCAGACTCAGCATTGCGTCGTTGTCGCGGTCGCGGTCGAGCCGGCATTCCGGTGTATCGGGCAGCGGGTCGAGGACAAATCCAGCCTGTTCACTGGTGTGAAACAAGCCTAAAAAATGGCCGATTTCATGGGCGATGACCTTCCCGAACAGATCCGCGTCTGCGAGTGAATCAACGCTCAAAGCGATTCCCGAGCCTCCCGTTCCGTGCATGCCCAAGGGCCCCGGCGTTCCGCCCGAAATGGCCACGGTGTCGTATATTTCGCGTACGAAAAAGAGGTTGATCGCGGGATTGCGCGCTCCCGCGGATAAGGCGAACAGCCGGGGCAGCTCCTCCAATATGCCGTAGCGAAGCTCAATGGTTTCAAACTCCTCGCGCAAGCCGCCCGCGACTTCGAATTGCATAACCTCTCCGATTTCGATCCCGGCCCGGGAATAGATCGATTCAACAACGGCCAAAGCGTCCTTCACAAGAGGCGGCCCGCGCTCGCCGGACGGCGCTAATTGCAAGCCTCCTAAATAAAAGAGGTTTAAATCGAGGCGTGACCCTGTCGACACTCCGGATAACTCGGTCAGCCGCATATCGCCCGGATTTTCCGCGGTGAGAAGCACGCGAAAGCCGTATTCGCAAAGCGCAGATCGCGGTCCGTTCGGCAACATCACCGCGATGGGATGGCTCTGGTTCGCCGCCAAAACCGTCCCGCTGCCCACGGGATTGAGCGGTGCTTCTTGCTCCGCTCGCCACATGACCGAATAGAGATCGGCATCGAATAAGGTCAACGGCTCGGTATCGTTGGTCATGAGCTGGTCGACGCATATCGGTGCTCTACACGGCGTCGTAAAGGCCGGCCAGGCATTCTCGGCGAGGTGTTCGAAAACCACAATCGTGGTCGGATCGACCGGCGGCAGATCGATCGCTTCCGCGGCGCCTGAGTCGGAAAAGAAGTCTTCATAGATCTCGGAGTGTATTTCGCTTTCTTCCGGCAACTCGGCGAGCGATACACACCCGCGAAGCGGCTGAAGCGCGGACTCGCTGGTTCGGGCGTAAACCGTAGAGCAACGCTGATTGGAACCGCACTGGCTGTCGCTCGTGCACGGACGGCTGCAGGTTTCGGTAAGCAAACAGATGCCGCGGCTACAATCCTCGGGGGTTCGGCAGGGCCGTCCTACATCGTATGCTTCTGATCTACAGCTACACGTAAGCGACAACGGCTCAAGATCAACACGCGATTGCTCGGGTTCCGCGACGCAGCCACCGTTAATACAATCGTCGTCGGAGGTACACGATTGTCCGTAAGACGCACAATCGGTTCTACCGTCATCCGTTGCGCTAACGCAAGCGCACGCACAGAGTAATACAGTTAGAACCGCTGATCGAAAAATCATTTTGTCTGTTTTAACTTACCCGTCACACTGAACGCGTTTATAACAAAAGTAGGATGGCGCTTTTACTGATATTTATCCTTCTGTTGACCTCGTCGGGCTGCGGTCCCACTCGAGAGGCAGCGCCCGCGGCACCTATCGGTAATTCTGTTACAAATAGCTTTTCCGGTACAGCAGATAACAATCGATTCGCTCATAAAAAGGAGAACGTCCGGCTCCAAGGGCGCGTCCGGCCTACCCCGGGCTCGAACCAGCCGATAGACGTTGTCGATGAAAATCGAGCTTCTACTGTCGAAGCGGCGCGGCTTCATCTATCCGCGTCGAGCGAAGATATCGACGCGAACGAGCGGGAGCCACAAGACAAATCCCAAATGGACGAAGCGAGTGAAGATATCGCATATATCCTCGGCCTCGACGCTTCAAATAGCGTTTCCTTGGGCGGCTGTAGCAACGGCCGTCTGATCGGAGCCGTAGCGTTACCAAAAGCCGGACCCGGTTTTATTCACAATCCGAAACGCCCTATCGAAGCGCGATTCGCCACGGTCGAAACCATACAGGCGATTATTCGTTCGGCCGCGGTTGTGGCGGAAACGTTTCCTGACGCGGTTTTGGTCGTCAACGATCTTTGTCTACGCGACGGAGGACCGATCGCGCAGCACGGATCGCATCAAAATGGCCGCGATGTGGACATCCTTTTTTACTACTTGGATGCCAAAGGCGAACCCGTGCCCTCGGTCGGAGTTCCGCTCGATCCGCGTGGATGGGGCTGGGACTTTAAAGATCTCAAAATCGCGCAGGACGACCAACGTCTGCAAATCGACCTTAGACGCACGTGGCGTTTCATAGCAGCCTTGCTTGAAACGAGCGGCGACCTCGTACAGCGTATTTTCATCGTGGAACACCTGCGCTCGTTACTGCTTCAAGAAGCGCAAAGGGTTAAGGCCCCGAACGATATTCGCTCGCGATTCGAAGAAGTGACCTGTCAACCAAGCACACCTCACGATGACCACATGCATGTGCGTTTTTTTTGCACCGCGGACGACATTCAAGCCGGCTGCTTGGACGATTACCCCATCTATCCTCGGCGCCGTAGCGCCTTGCGTCAGGTCGGCATCGACCCGGTGCTCGCCAAGGTTGATCGTCGTCTACGCCAAACCGCGAAGAAGCGAACGACCTCGCCCGCTGAAGCGAAAAGGCGCGCCGGCCCGATGCATGCTCGCGTTAAAAGGTTTTTAGATCAACGCGAAAGTTGGCTTCCCAAACCGAGCCCCGGTCGGCCTTTTTGCCGTTAGGGCTCGCGTACACATGATTTCACATTTTTAGCGCCCCGCTCGGGATCAAATGTTTTATCGACGACTGAGCGGAACCGCAGCAATAGCAGCGCTCTGATGATTCATCGCATATCATTCGTTTTTCTTCGGTTCGTGAGGGAGCCGACGGGCGCCGGGGTTGAGGGTCAGTGCGACAAAAAGAATTGCAGCCACGCTTGCCCGCGACTCGGCCCATCCTGAAAAGGAACCGCTACCGAACGGCTTGGCCCATGCCGGAGCGCGGATCCTCAACCTCAGCGCCCGTCAGACGCCTTCAATTCTCGATCGAGATGTGTAGAATCGTCGGAGCAACGCTTTTTCGAGTAGCGAGCGACGCCGCGGATTGAACCGTCTCGCTCGAAAGACGAGCGGAGGAACTCATTAAACACGCTCGAAGCTCAGGTTCCAAAAAGCGTTCCGCGCGCCCTTATTTCATCGTTTTCTTTCGCGTTTCCGCTCGACGTTTCTTGCAACTTTAAGCTTACCTGATAACGATCTCAGATCGCTCTGCGTTTTTTTGGAATAAACGACCGGGAGTTGCCGTTTGCCGCTTTTTATTCTCAAAAATTTTGATAAGACCAGAGATAGAGAAATTCGGCTGTGATGGAGCACTCACTCGATAATACCGTAGTAGTAAACCTCGATTCTATTTTAGGGTCGTCAGGAAGGCTTTCGCCATTTCGAACAGAGTTAAAATCCGTTCGATCTAGTTATAATAGCTGAGACAATACACGCGGCAGGAACGCCTTTTGTTCGTCTATCTAGAGCCGCACGTCATGATCATATACGCTCGTCGCTTTTTTGTCCCTGAAGATAGAGACTCCATTACTCGGATAATAAAAGCGGGAGGCCGGTTGTGTCCATCCACCTTTTCCCTCGCGCAATTGTACTCGATATAATTTAATACACAAACTAAAGCTGGAGATGTTTAGAATGAAAGAGATCAAAGGTTGTAACGCGTTGATAACCGGAGCTTCTCGCGGGATAGGCGTTTCGATCGCCGAGAAATTGGCCGAAGAAGGGGTGAATCTAGCCCTAACCGCACGCTCCATGGATGCGCTTGAGCAGGTGCGAAATAGGGTCGGCCATATGGGCGTACGAGCGGTCGCCGTGCCCGCGGATCTGTCACGCCTCGATTCTCTGGAATCGTTGGTGTGCTCGGTCGAACGCGAGCTCGGCCCCGTCGATATTCTGATTAACAACGCCGCAATAGAAAGTACAGCAGCCTATGAAACGCTTTCGCTGGAAGAGATAAGAAATGTCATCGACGTGAATCTGGTTGCGCCGATGATCATCACCCGCCTCATATTACCCGGAATGCAGGCGCGTGGACGCGGTCATATCGTCAATATATCTTCCTTAGAAGGACTTTTACCGTTGCCGTTTAACGAGGTCTATTCAGCGACAAAACACGCGCTTATGGGCTTTACCTGTTGTCTACACTTATCGTTTCAAATGCGTCGGTCCGCACTGGACGCATCGGTAATTTGTCCGGGAGCGGTGGCGCGCACCGGCATGTACCAACGCGCGGTTGACAGCTACGGGAAAAACGTCGAGATTACCTCCCTTTTAGGGACATCTCCGCCCGGATATGTCGCTGATGCGGTTCTACGCGCGATCCGCCGAGAAAAACTCATCACCACGGTCGGAAGGCTTATCTTACCCTTACATTTATTATCATACTCGATGCCTCGACTTGCCGAATGGGTCGCTCGGGCGAATGGTTGGTTCGAGCCGTTGCGGTATTATATCGGAGCCAAAAGCCGAGATAAAAGCGCGTGAAATCATTCGGTCGAATCCTAAGAACTCTCCACAAAATAAACGATACGAGACCGGGCGCGTCGGCGGGATGCGATCGCGAGCGCGCCCGGAGGAAAAACCGCAGCAATAGCAGCGCTATTTCGAGGATTTTTCCGAGGACGAAAGCCGCAAGCGCACCCGCCCACGCGCTCGCAACCGGATCGCTTATTTTGCGGAGAGTCCTAAGCTATCGTTTTGCTGCTTTTCGCGATTCCGCTCGACGTTTTTTGCAACGTTAAGGTTGAGGTAAACACGCTCTCAGTCAATACGGATAACTGACGCCTTCTTCAAAAGGTATAGGTCGCACAGCCGACCTGTATACCGGAGCCGACGCTTATCAGGAGAGCCTTATTTCCTGGCTGTGCCAAATTGTTATCGATAGCGTATTTTAGAGCGACGGGAATAGACGCTGAAAAGAGATCGTCGCCTTCTGCGGTAGCGTTTATAAAACGCTCGTCTTGTCCGCCGAGAACCTCGCGTACCTCGTCGATAAAGGCGGTTGATATCTGCGGTGCGATCACGATGTCGAAAGAGCTCAGAGCGATGCCGCCTCTCTGTAGATACTCCCCAATGCCCGTCCGGATCACTTGAACGAACAGCTCGAGAATGTTTTGAATCTGCACCGAGTTAACGCGCCATTCACCGTCCCTAAAATCGAGGTATACTTCATAGTCTTTTATATACTCGGGGAAGCTTCGATAGTAAAAGGCGGATAGCCCGCGCCCTTCCGTCGATTCGTCGATCAGAGTGCTACAGCCTATCTCGTAAAAAGGAATACGGAGCTCTATCGCGCGCCCGGCAGGAATCCTGCTGTTACCTGAAACGATTAGGCCGACCCTGGCCCGTTGCGTAGCGATGAGCGCATCGATTACTTGAGCCGCTTGTAAAAAGCCTAACGAGCCATTCATGAGATCGAACGAGAGCGTCCTATGACCGTGGTGGGGTTCGATATCATGATTAATTTGTATATCCCTTTGAATAAAAGAGGCCATGGCCGGCTCGACGATCTCTTTCGAGCGATAGTTGCGGTAGTTAGAAATGTGTAGGATATAGTCCACTTCATTTTTGTCGTGTCTCGAATGGTTGAAGCAGTCTACTACCGCCTTGTCAGCGAAATCGACTGTCGTGATCCCCACCGTGTGTTGGTCTTGATACAGCCCAATGCTCTCGACTTTACTTCCCATAGCGAGTACCTTCGTGCGATGCGTTTCTTCGCTCGACGTCTTTATAAAGTCTGTAAACCCGATCCGGTAGATCGTCGAGAATACAGCTTGCAACTCCGTGCGTGGCGCCGGAAGCGCCGACGCCGAAGAGAATCTTGCTATTAGACTTAATCAATCCCTGCTTCATAAAATCCCAAAGAGCGACAAAGTGAGCCGTTGAGGCTGTATTGCCTCGATATCGGACGTTATCGACCACCTTTTCCTGCGGTATCGGATCGATTTTTAGATACGCGGCGAGCGATTGCATAACAAAATCGATGTACTTGGATGCGACCTGATGGATAATAAAGTGGTCGTAATCATCAGCTCCGAGGTGACGTTCCTTCAGCCGAATAGCCATATGTTCCGCGATATAACGACCTAAAGCCAATAATGGCTGAGAGTCTGCATACATCACATACCCACCATGCCTTTTATCGCTTAATGTACCGATACATAAATCACAATACTTAGCCAAATTAACCAATTCGATGTCATCTAGGCCTACCGCGGTATCTTCTGTAGCCTCTAAAATCAACGCGGCGCCGGCATCGCCGACTGTGAGACTCGCCAATTGCGGATCGATCCCGTCGCCGATCTCTCTTTGAGCGTTTGCCATGATATGGGTGATGTACTCGCCACTAACAACGATTGCTCTTCTTATCGAGCGGGATTTAATCAAACTGTCCGCCAGTAGAATTCCGGTAAACATTCCCGCGCAAGCATTGGTGATATCAATGGTTATCGCGTTGCGACTAAGGCCGATCTGAGCCGCCAGGTTCGCGGCCGCCGACGGTTCAGCCGAGAACCGATAATTCGGACCGCAATACCTAGAGATGCTGCAACTCGCCAGCATATCGATATCAGCCGGCGAATGCCGAGATAGTTTTAGACATTGGGAAATCGCTTTAGCGGCGAGCTCTATCGAGTACTCGCCTTTACCCACCACGGGGCGGCTTTGTATACCGGTCAACTCCTCGAGATCGACCTTGGGTCTATGAGTACATCCCCGGAGAACTTCTTCCGTGGAAAGCGCTTGTTCTGGAGTATATACACCGATGCTTTCAATTAGAGATCTTACTGACATATCGCTCTTTATAACTCAAAGGTCTTGCACAATATAAACAGAAGGTAGAATATCCGTGAAAAAATGCGGCGAGACGCGAATTCCCACCTTCCGAAAGCGTTTCGTTCAAGCGCGATAAAACCTACACAACGCCGAACACGCGGAAATTCACTACGGCCGGGCCGCTACTCTATTAGTGCGTTTTCCAATAATGTTTTCTCAGCCGACTGGGAAAAAACCCAAACATCTTTTTTAGCTTCTCAAAAAGTGGCGGCGTAACGACCCGGGAACGCGGCCATCTTGGCCGCATTACTAAAAAATAGCGAGAAAATGAGGGCGAGACGCCCGCGCTCCCAGGTATGCTCGTCTGCGCGCCACCGCTTTTTGAGAAGCTACCATCTTTTCAAATAGTTCTACTCCTGCAGTCGTCGTCTACGCGATCGATCGAATTCGTCGCCGTGCTTTAGCCGGTGAGATGATTTTTATTAGCACAGACACTCATCATCGACAAGGATACCTTATCCGCGAATTGAACCGCGGGACGGCTGACCCCGAGAGAGGCGTTCGTCGATCTGAATGCCTAAACTGTTGAGCGCCATGCACACCAGGTTGTATTGGCCCACTGTAAATATGAGATCTATCAATTGCTCGGTGTTGTAGTTCTTAGAGAGGCCTTCCCAGGTCGTATCGCTGATCATCGCGTCGCCGTGTAGCTCATCGACCGCTCTTAGTAACAACTCATCCAACTCAGTCCAACCGCTCGCCTGCGGGCCTTGCTTAATCCGTTCGATCTCTTCGTCGTTGAGACCGAACGCTTTTGCTAGATGGACGTGAGCCTGCCACTCGTAGGGCGCTTGACATAACCATCCGATACGTAGAATCAGTATCTCTCGATCGCGTTTCGGTAAACTCTGCTCCGACAGTAAATAGACCGCGAACGGCAACCACTGTTTGTATAGCCTCGGGTGTCTCGCCAGCGTCTTATTGATATTGAGCGCGTTATCGAATGACCGGTTTGGAAAGAGCTCTCCAAGCGTTTCTTCTTGGATTTCAGCTAAATCGAGGGGGGCGATGCGCGGTTTGGTGAGTCGCTGCATATCCACTCGTTCCTTTCTTGGGAAACAACGAGTTTCCCGCTGATGCGCTCGCCGATCGTATTCAATCGTAACCGCCGATCCGAGCCATACGGTTTTGGTTTGAGCGTACGAAAAACCACGACCGCGGTGAAAAACCAACGGTAAAAACCGAAGATCTTATACGCTGGTTTCGTTTGGTTGTCGAAGATATCTTGTCGTTTCGCCCATCGAATCGAAGAGGTTCGCAAAACAAGCAGGGGAAAAACGGTCTATACAGGGGTGACCGAGTCTCGTACGAATTTCATCGCGCGCAGCGTCAAGGTGTCCCGGCGCGTAACGCCGTAACGGATTGATTTCTCCGGAAATACGCGCTTGACAAACCTCGGTTGGGTCTCGGCGTTACGCCTTTGTCGGAGGTCGGCGTACCACAACACGGCGGGTGCGCTTTTTGCAACCAACTGTTCGGCAAACAAAGGCTCGCCCGCGGCTTTATTTAAACGCTCGTACAAACCGTCTATCCACGCGTGCAGCGAAGGCGGAAGGTATTTTTTACCAGGCAAAAGATAAGGCCGACAAAGACGAGCATCCCTCAGATATCTCTGAGCCTTGGCCCGAATTCGTTCGTTAGGATGATCTTTGAGGTTTTCGTACCCGGTCATAAAATCGTCCACTAAACGAAATATCGTCGGACCCAAGCGTCGAAATTCCTCCTTGGCGAGAGAACGGATGAGCGAGTTGATTTCCTCGGCGCTGATATATGGACGAGTATGACCCGCTACGAATCCGTCTTGCGCTCTGTAGTCGTTCTCGACTTCAGGAATATGCCGACGTTCGGCCGCTAGTCGAGCGTGCAAGGGCGTGCCGATCGAGCCGCCCAAAATGAGAAACTGGGAGATCGACGGACGAAGACTCATGAACTCGTCAAACTCTTCCATAATGATCTCTTTTGTCTGGTAGTCGTACCCGATAATCATGGACGCGAGCACGCAGATCCCGTGATTGTGTAGATCGGTAAATAGCTCTCGATACGATCGGCCCTTCATTTTATTATAACCGGCGCCTTTTGCCTCGTATCCGATCCAAACCCTTTCGACGCCCATCTCTACAAGCTCGCTAGCTGTATACTGCGATAAGGCTTTGACGCTGCTAAAGATGCCGAGCGACAGAGGGGGTAGGTCGGAGGCGCGAACGGCTTCGAGAAAACTCCGGCCACGAGCTGGGTCTAGGAGAAAATCCTCGTCGCTAATCCAGAAATCGACGATATCGGGATGTGTTTCGCGTATGCGTTGAATCGCCCGCACCACGGACGGTCCGTCCGGCAATAGCCTGATATGTTTTCGTTTAAAGAACGCCGATGTCGCGCAAAAATCGCATCCGTTCGGGCAGCCCAGACCCGCGAAGATGTGTGCGTAAGCGCCTCTGACCGGCAAAAAAGGCAGAAAAAAGCTCATGTATTCGACGACGATCGGTTGCTCTAGAGGGGCGTCGACGTCCTCGCCCAACAGATTCCGCATAAACGCGACGCCTTCCCCATTGCAGATGTAGTCGGCGTAGGGTGTCAGAACTTCGTTGAGAACAGCCCCATATCCACCCAAGATGATTTTGGATGAAGGCGCGTGCCGTCGGATCGCTTCGACCATGGGTTTCATCTTATGAAACGTCGGGACGATAAAGGATATACCGATGTAATCGTACCCGTTCTTGATCTCTTTAATAAACTGCTCCATGGTCGGATAGTGGAGCGTGGTCGTCGGGGTTTCTAAATTTTGCGCAATGAAATCGATACCCCATTGCGTGTTGGTTCCGTAGAGCCGAAAGACTCCTTGAGCCCAGGAAAGCTGATGAACCGCTTCGTGCCTGACCGTAAATCCATCGCCGTATTTTTCTCCGAAAGGCGCGCATACACTCGAAAGAAGTACTCTTTTGCGGGGAGAAGCAGTCATGTTTCTTTCCTCTTTACGCGATAAGCTTTGTAAATGACCAAAAGCTTTGGTGATAGGAAGCTGTTGTTATCACCCGGTTAATGGTTTATGACTTTTCACTGCATTAAGGCGGAACGCCCGTTATTCGGCGACATAAACCCGACGCGATTCGTTGCAGAGAGTTGATAGAGCGATACAGCAGCGTCTGTTCTTACATTAGTTGTTAATGCCCTTACACGGGTGTTTTTCCGAGGTGGTCGTTTGATTTGTATCAACTTCGGTTTGCCAAACCGATAATGAAGCAAATGACGGTAATACCTTCTTTCCAGTCGCCGTCCCGTTATAGGTCGATTTCGCTTTCGGAAAGGCGTTTTTACGGAAAGGGCTCGACCACGGTCATATCGCGTGATCGCCAAGACGATTAGCCCGGCTTAGAAATCGACCATTTGCGCGTAAAAGCACAAGTGGCGTCGCCTGACATTACTCGCTTCAACCGAGAAGGCGACGCTTGCTCGGCGCTTTCCGACCGGCCTGCCAACGGCGATATTAAACCAATACATTTCAGCGTCCCTCTCGGTTTCGGCCTGGTAGCGCGTTGTTCCGTCCACCATGATCGAGAAGCTCACCGGACGCTGTAGCTTCAACAGCCTTCCCTCGTACTCAATACCGTAGTATCCAATCAGCGCGTCGCCTCGAGGAACGTCGGTATAGATCACGCTCAACAGCGCATCGTCTACCGGTCTCGCACGAATACATCTAACCATCTTGTATTCTCGTATCGTGGCCGGATATGACGCGACGTAGCTGTCGATGTCCCAATTGCCGCTTTGGCTGGGGCAAACGAACCGGTCTTTTTGTCGTTGGCAGCGACGATAGATATCTTGATATTCCAAGCCCACGTTCGCTCGATATAGCTTTTCCAAGAAGTCAAAGCGCACGCGACGGATCGAAGGGATATCGTCGTTTTCGAGCACCATCGGCGGTTGCCAATATGCCAACGCGATGCCGAGCGCTAAAAGACCGAGGCCGAGAGCCGTCGATCCGATAAGCCGTATGAGATAAAAACCCGGATCGGACAACCTCTGCGCGAGAGTCGTCGCCGCTAAAATGGGCTTTCTTACCCAGAGCAGCCCTTGCTCTCGCCGATCCGAAAGAACCAACAAGCTCGCTATCAAAATACCGAGAAGCGACAGGGGAAAGCCCGCCTGTTCCACGGTGTCTGGCTGAAACACGAAGCGATATCTCCCGGGGGCCAACTTTACCGTCATAAAGCCGGTCGCCGCGCGCTCTTGCTCTAAAACCGTCGTGGTTATGGGTATCGATCGACCGTCTCGATAGGCATGCCAGCGGGGAAAATTGGATACGTTCAATCGCAATACCCCCGAAGAGCCTGGAGCCGCGCGAAAAACGATCTCTTCATCGGCGAAGCGTTCGACACGTACCTTTCCCGAGCCTTCGAGGATTTCGTATGGCTCGGGACGCCAATAGATAAAACGGTAAAGATTGAGCTCGCCGTAGCTCTTAATCAGCTCAAAGCGTTCTTCATCCAGCACCTTTTTCGCGAGCGCGAAACGAAGATTAACCGCTTCAAGGACCTCGGTCTCCTTGGTTCTAACTTTATAGACATAATTCGAGCATGGGGTGAATCCGCGCTTATAAAGCGGCCTGTCTAATTCAGTCGCTAAGTCGAGTAAATCGTGTTCGTGTCCGGTAAAGATCCCGATGCGATAGAAGCCGTCCTTGGGCAAATTCTTCTTCATCCATCGGACCATTTGCATCCGCTCTTCGCGCAAGGGTCGCTCGGATTCGACCATCAACTTCTTGTCCACATGACGAGTCCAAAAAGCCCACAAAGCGGGAACCGCGATGGGCACGAGCACCAGACCGAGAATCAAGGCCCAGCTTGTCGCAACGAAAAAGGAATCAGCCCCATTTCTTCTGGCGTTTCTCTGAAACCCGGTTACCTCCGCCTCTGAGAGGCGACGCAGCGATCGCAAAACCGCGACCAAAAAGAGGGCCGACAGGGTAAACCAAAAGGGTTTCACCATGGTCGATATGCGGATGAATTGCACCCGGGAAAAGGCTTCAGAAAGATAGGGTAGATGAAACTCGTCGATGAAAGAGCTGCTGCATAAAAAGGGGATCAAGACCGCCGTGAACGCGGTGAATAGAGAGATAAAACGGCGGGTTCTTAGCAGTATGGCAATCGCCAAAACCCCGAACGCCAAGACGTAACCCAAGGTTCCGGGAAATGCGGTCAGTTTTAGCAATCCGGTTCCCATTTCATAGGTCGTATCCCACCAAACACCCATGGTCGATGCGTATGACTTGGTCGCGAAGAACGGGAGCAGCCAGACCGCCGCGACCAGAAATGCAAGCAGAGAGGCCAGTAGCAGCCGAAAAACCGCCGCCGCGGTTCGCACCTCCTTGGCAAAGGCCGCTGCAACCGTCGCGCTGGTGACCACCAAGGGGATAAACAGCAAATGGATCGGGTGGGTGATGAGCGCGAGACCCATCCAAAAACCGAAAACTCCGATATCGCTCAAACGCCGTCCTTCTGCCAAACCGGGAAGCCGACAAAAGGCGAGCAGCGCAAAAGCGAGTGATAGGCTTTGAGGCCAGACACCATAGTTAATGGTGTATTCCCAACCGCCGAAGCGGAATTCGGAGATATCCGTCAGGGCAAGAATACCGCTTATCAGACCGACGTGCGGACCCGCGACGACACGGCCGAAACGATATCCCGCGTAACCCGATAAAAGGTGAAACAGCCAGAAAGCGACGCCGTAGGCTTGGCTAAAGCTCAGCATCCCCAACGCGAGGTAATAAACGGCATTAACCCATAGGTCGGTACCGATGGGATAGAGATATCCCGCGGGGTAGCCGGCGAACCACGAGTGACTCCAGCCGAAAAGCCTTCCCCTCGGCAGAAGGTATTCGTGCATCTGCCAAGCCTTGACGTAGTGCACCGTGTGGTCGTGACTGACCGGGCGGTCGCCGCTTATGACGTCAGCCATCATTACCGAGGCGATGACGAAGAGAATCGACAGATAGATGGTTTGCAGTATCAGGTCGGCGGGTTTGAGCCTCATCGAGCCTATTTGAATGGGATTTTTCAGGCGCTCGACGAAAACGAGGAGCGGATTGCGATAGATTTGCCAAAAAAGCGAGATCGCGGCGACGAGCAATCCCCCGCCAAACCACCACGAAGGGGTTGACCGAAGCGTTAACGTTACGCCTCCTCCGGCCAGGATTAGGGCAAAAACCGTCGGCACGTTTGCCTGTATCCAGAACACCAAGCTTCCGATTGCGACTGAGAGGTACTTATGGGCACGAGTTAGCATGTTTCACCAAAGACCGCCGGAAGTACCGAACGCGACGCGGATATTACCTCAGATTGGAGCTGGTTGGTGCAGACCGAGGTCGTATCTGCGAAACAAATATGAGCAACAGCATCTCTCTCGAAAAACCGCGTTTGATAAACAGATAAACACCTTGGCACACTTTGGCACACTTTGTTGCGAAAACAGTATCGAGGTTTCGCATCCAGCTAACGAACTTGGTCACTCGGAATTTCAAAAGTTCATCGTGTATAAAACTACCAATAAAATCAAGCGGTTATGTTGTTCTAGGGGCTGAGCGATAGCATACTTGGTTTCTAGATAATAGATGATATTTAACGTTTCTTGACGGCTTGCAACGGGTACGTAAGTTGCAGCAACACTAAGAATCGACTTGCACGACAATAAAAGATAAAAAAGAGATTAGATTTCGCGCCATTTCCGTACTATTTCGGAACGTGAATTCGAATCTTCTCGAGTTTGCCTTTTGGCTGCGAGCTCTTCTATCGGTGTAAAAGTGCTGAATACATTATTTCGTACGGGACGACCTTATTGCGGAAAGATCAGCGACAGGTTCTTGCTTTCACGTTTAATTACCTGGCTCGTTGTTTTATCGGGTTTGTTTTTGGGCGCTGCGAGCCTTCAGGCTCAAGCAACCGATGACCAAGCGAAACAGAGCGCCACGCCCCAAGATCCCGGTGTTTCGGGAAGCTCCGCCAGCACGGAGACGAAAGCGCGACCGGTTTGTACCACCGACAACCTCGTATCCGGCGCTCAGCTTTTCGCCATCGCGACATCGGGAGAAAAGCGAGTGGTGCAAGACGGCCGGCTCGCGCAGGAAGGCACCGTCTGGGACTCGTCGGGCTTCGCCCTGGTGCTCAAGGATGAGCAATCCAACGTTATCGTCGATATCGGTAAACCGTCCGATCTAAAAGCGTTAGTCCTTCAGGCCGATAATAACGATGCGTATTTGCTCGAAAGCTCGCTTGACGGCGTGGCCTATCAACCGATTTGGACCGCTCCGGCTACCTTGGAGGGACAAGGTTTAAGGACGCGGTATATCACCTTAGCCGCCGCCCGGACGGCTCGCTATTTACGCGTCACGGGTAGGGGGGGCGACAACTACTATTCGATATCGGAGCTGCGCGCGTACTGCCGCGTTCCCAAGGCTTGGCCGCCTCGACTGATTCTACCGCCGAAAAAGCACGGATGGGACGCGATCGATAACGACGTGATGGTCGCCATCAAGGGGTGGCTGGCGGTCCTCGGTTCTTTGATCTTATTAGGAGGCTTCATCTATCGGTACGCAGCGGAGGGCTGGCGAAGGGCGAAACGATTTTCAGCGATCCAGCGTTTTGACGACGCCTTAACGGCGTTGAAAGACAAGTGGGCGTTTTTTCGCTGGATCACGCGACTAAAAACGTTGCGGCGGATGCGAGACATCTCTTTGGCCGCCGTAGGATTTATTGCATTTATCAGTTGGTGGAATATCGGTCACTTTCATTTCGACCACTATATTCATATCTGGGAGCACTATCATTACTATATCGGAGCGAAGTACGGCCCGGAGCTTCGCTACTCGCGACTCTACGAGTGCACGGCCGCGGCCGACTTGGAAGACGGGCTGTACAAAAGGGTTAAAGAGCGCAAAATGCGCGATTTAGTCACCAACGAGTTGGGGACGACCGACGCGATCATCAAAGACCCCTCTCGTTGTAAACGGCATTTTAGCGCCGCGCGTTGGGAGGAGTTTAAGCGAGATATCCGCTGGTTTCGCGCCCGCTTTTCCGTCGATCGCTGGAACCAGTCCCAGAATGACCACGGCTACAACGGTACGCCGGTCTGGGCGATATTGGCTCGGACGCTAACCGATATATCGGATATCACCTGGAGCACAACCATCAAGTTGGAGATGTTCAACTACCAGAAGGTGGTGGATAAAATATTGGCCCTGGGCATCATCGACTCGGTGCTGCTCATTATCATGTGGGCCGTGGTCTGGTGGGCCTTTGGATGGCGCGCGACCTGTGTGGCCTTGCTCTATTGGGGCTGCAACTTTCCGGCCCGCTACTACTGGAACGGCGGTTCGTTTCTCCGCTACGACTGGCTGGTATGGATGATCATCGGAATCTGTTTGCTCAAAAAAGAAAAGATGGCGAGCGGCGGATTCGCGCTGACCTACGCCACCTTGCTGCGCGTTTTCCCGGGAATGGTGGTCGTCGCGTTAATCGCGAAAGCCTTGTACCAGATGGTGCAAGCGAGACGATTTTTCATCTCCAAGCCGCAACTTCGTTTCGCCGTGGGGTGTATCCTGGCGCTTTTGATCTTCATACCCCTTTCGAGCTGGACGATGAACGGTCTGGACGCTTGGGTGGAGTTCGCCGAGAACAGCAGCAAGCATTTAAGCACTCCGCTGACCAATAACATGGGGTTGAAAACCGTGCTCGGCTACGATTTCGCCACCCGCGCCATCCGCATGCGCGACGATAAGTTGGAAGATCCGTTCGGCCGATGGAAAGACGCCCGACGGTACTATTATTCGGCGCGAAAGCCGCTCTATATCGCCTTGATAGTCCTGTTTTTAGTCATGCTCGGCAAAGCGGGCGCAAAAGGCGAAGATTGGGAGGCGGCGGCCTTGGGCGCGGGTATGATCGCCGTTGCCGCGGAGCTAACCTGCTACTACTATGGTTTTCTATTAACCTATGGATTTTTTTGGGATAAACGAAGGTTTCCCGCTATCGCGGTCGTTATCCTGGCCGCTGTTACCTGTCTTTTTCCCGAGATCTGGGGGTGGAACGACGATCACTTCGCGGCCATGAGCCTCGCCACGGTAATTACCGTATACACGGTTACGGCCCAGATAGCCTTTGAGGGACAGAATTGGCGTTTGGTCTTTTCGAGATTGCGCAATCACCCGATCTTGAGGCGCTTTTCAAGCGCAAACTCCGGGAATAACTAGATAACATCGCTCTCGATCGGCACACGACCCGTCAACCACCGCCGTCTCGCTTCTAGCCATTTCAAGAAGACCTCTGCATCGTAACCGCTCGCTTCTATGCTTTTCAATTCGCTCGATTATCTGCTCTTTCTGCTCTTAGTCGTAGGCGTCTATTGGGCTTTACTTCGTTATCGCGCGCTGCGGTTTGCGATTATCTTTTTGGCCTCCTGCGTTTTTTACATGGCATGGAACCCGGCCTACATCATCTTAATCTTCTTCTCAATCTGCGTCGATTACATCGCGGGCCGAGCCATCTTTACAGCCGGTAGCCCGCGGGTGAAAAAAAACTGGCTGATAGCGAGCGTCGCATGCAACCTGGGCCTATTAGGCACTTTTAAGTATTTCAACTTCTTCTGTTCGGCCACCAACGACATCTTCTCGCTCTTCGGTTTTGACATTCCCGTGCCCTATCTCGACGTGCTTCTTCCCGTCGGTATCTCGTTCTACACCTTTCAAAGCTTGAGTTATACCATCGATATCTACCGAGGCCGGCTCGAGCCGACGCGCAATTTCGTAAAATTCTCGATATTCATTACCTTCTTTCCCCAACTGGTCGCGGGGCCGATCGTGCGCGCGGTGCAGTTTTTGCCTCAGCTAACCGGCCCGCCCCGGCTGAATAAAGAAAAAGTCGGAGAGGGTCTGTTTCTCATCGCGACCGGTCTATTTAAAAAAGTGGCGATCGCGGATTTTCTCGCCGTGAACCTCGTCGATCGGGTGTTTGACGACCCGACGGGATATTCGTCGCTCGAGGTGCTGATCGCGCTTTACTGCTATACGATGCAAATGTATTGCGATTTTTCCGGTTATACCGACGTGGCGCGCGGTTCGGCCATGTTCTTCGGGTTGGAGCTTCCGGAAAATTTCAATCGGCCCTACCAGTCGACCAACCCGGCCGAGTTTTGGCGACGCTGGCACATCACGCTCTCATCGTGGCTGAGAGATTACCTTTACTATCCGCTCGGCGGTTCGCGCGTTAAGCCGGCGCGCGCTTATTGGAACCTGTGGTTCACAGTATTTATCGTGGGGTTGTGGCACGGCGCTTCTTGGAACTTCGTTCTCTACGGCATCCTTCACGCGAGCGCCATGGCGGCTCACCGCTATTTCTATCGGCGTGCGGGCAGAACGCGCGAGACCGTCGATCCGACCGCGCTTCGGATATCAAAGACCGCGGCGATGTTCCATTTCACCGTGCTTTCGCGCATCCTGTTCCGTTCAACCGACCTGCCGAATGCCGTGGACGTGGGCGGACAGCTTCTCTCCGGTAGCGCTTTTCTCTTTCACATCGCGCCGAGCATTTGGACCGTGCTGATCCTTTCCTACGTCTCGCATTATCTTCCGCGCTCTTGGTATGAGCAAAGCAAACGCTTGTTTGTGCGCTCGCCGGCGCCGCTACAAGGCATCGCGCTTTCGGGTTTGGCGATCCTCTTGGCTGCGGTAGCTTCTCGCCAGGTTGTGCCCTATATTTACTTCCAATTCTGATGCTCAAGCGTTTGATTCAAAAGGATTCGATCGAATTCGATGCGTCGACGGCGGCGGCGTTGCGCAAGCTCGCGTTCATCCTATTGACTCTCGTTTTATTTATCACGACGACCTACGCTCTTCCGATCCTGACGCGATTTCGGCCCTGGGTTCCGGGGGAGGCTGTTCCGCTCGCCCGGCTTTTTCAGCCTTACGACTCCTCTTTGCTTCCCGCTTTCGCCGAGGCCGCGGCGCTCGCCGCGCCCGATCAGGACGCGAACAGGCGGAAAAGTCGAGAGCGCGAATCGAAGGTCAAAGACAAAGCGGGCAGCCCGGCTGCTCGAACGCGTATCGCGCCCGAGGAGATCGAAGGGTTGACGCAACAAATTGAGGACCCCGAAGGCCGGGCGTTGGCTCCCTTCTATCAGGCTCTTTTGCGCACCGCTGAAAGGCGCTCGAAGGCGATCACGCGCGTCGCCCATTTCGGCGACTCCGCGGTCGCGGCCGATAGCATAACGGTTACCGTGAGGCGGCGAATGCAGAAGCGGTTCGGCGACGCGGGCCATGGTTTCATCCTGATCGCGCGCGGACAGATGCATTACTACCACATGGATATCCGTCACCGCGCGAGCGACGACTGGCAGCTATACCCGATCGTGCTTTTATCACTCGGAACCGATTGGTACGGATACGGGGGAGTCCAGTTTCGCAGCGCGCCGGGCTCGTGGGCTCGATTCGCAACCAGCGATCGAGGCGAGGTCGGCGGCCGCGCATCGCGCTTCGAAATTTTTTATCAGATCTATCCGGGCGGCGGCAAATTGATCGCGAAGTTGGACGAGCAGCCGCCGGTCGCGATCGATACCCGCGGTCCTCAAAAACAAGACGCGTGGTTCACGCTGGAAACCAGCGATGGCCCGCACAAGCTTTCGCTCCGTACCGACGGCCGCGCTCCGGTGCGGTTATACGGCGTTGCGCTGGAGCGAGAAACGCCGGGCGTGGTCTACGATTCGTTGGGAATGGTCGGCGGCCGCGCGGAACGTCTCTTGGCTTTCGAGCGCGAGCACATTCAGGGTCAACTCGACCATCGAGATCCGGATCTGCTCATCCTCGCGTTCGGCGGCAACGAGGCGGACAACCGCTGGCTGGATATCGCGCGCTACGAGCGTAACCTGAGAAAGGTGGTGAAACACCTCGTCGTTCAAGGAAACAGGCCGGCTTGCCTGCTCTTTGCTCCGCTCGATCAAGCGGAACGAGACGAGCGCGGCGAGATCCGTACGATTGCGAAGTTGCCCGAGATCGTCGAGACGCAGAGACGCGTAGCTCGTGCGCAAGGGTGCGCCTTTTTCGACACCTATCAGGCGATGGGGGGAAAAGACGCGATGAAACGCTGGTACCGACAAAGGCCCCGGCTGGCGACCTCGGATTTTAGGCACGCCACCGCCGCAGGGTATGAGCGGATCGGCGATATGTTTTATAAAGCGATACTCAAGGGGTTTGCGGACCACTTGAGCAAGGGCAAGGCGGCCGGCGGATCAAAGCAGCCCAAAACCAGCGATCTTCCGAACCCGAAAGGATCGAACTAAGAGAGCTACGTCGATGAAATTCTACAAATACCATGCTTTAGGCAACGACTACATCGTGATCGATCCCAAGACGAGCGCGTTCAAGCCAACGCCTCGGGCGATTGAGCGCATATGTCATCGGAATTTCGGAGTCGGATCAGACGGAATTCTCTACGGCCCGTTGATCTCCGGCAAGGCCATCGGGCTTCGCATTTTCAACCCCGACGGCAGCGAAGCCGAAAAGAGCGGCAACGGGATACGAATCTTCTCGCGCTATTTGCTCGAGGCCGGCTATGTCCGAGAGCGACGCTTTAAGTTGCATACCCTAGGCGGCGAGGTCCAAGTCGAGCTACTCGAACCTGACGGCCGGTTGCTCAAGGTCGATATGGGCGAGGTTACCTTTGACAGCGATCGAATTCCGGTTGGCGGAACGCGCCGCGAGGTGATCGACGAGGCGGTGCAATTCAATGCGTTGACCTGCCGCATGACTTGCGTTTCCGTGGGCAATCCGCACTGCGTTATTCCGATGGATTCGATCTCGAAAGAGTCGGCGCTCGCGCTGGGTCCCACGGTTGAAAACCATCCCCTTTTCCCCAATCGGATCAACTTGCAGCTTCTACGGGTGATCGACCGAAAGAATATACAGATAGAAATCTGGGAGAGAGGAGCGGGGTACACGTTGGCATCGGGAAGCAGTAGTTGCGCCGCCGCGTGCGCGGCGCATAAGCTCGGGATCGTCGATAGCTCGGTAAGCGTCCACATGCCCGGGGGGACGCTCGAAATCGAAATCCGGCCCGATGGTCATGTCTATCAACAAGGAAGCGTATCGAGCGTGGCCGCGGGCGATCTGTCCGAGGAATTCGTACGCTCTCTATAAGCAGGCGTTGGAAAAAGAGCGATGAAGCCAAAAAGCAGTGGACCATGGTATACCTAGGTATTGATATCGGAAGCCTTAGCTGCGACGCGGTCATCATCGATTCCGGCGGGCGGATTTTAGCCTGGACCGTGGTGCCGACGGGCGCGAAAAACCTCGAAGCGATAGAACGGGCGCGCCGAGAGGTCGTCACCATGGTTGGAATCGAGCCGGAAGCGATCGCGGCGGTCGTCTCAACCGGCTACGGTCGAGATCGAGTGGCCGACCGACTGAGCTCGGTCACCGAAATCTCCTGCCACGCGCGGGGGATAATCGCTCTGCTGCCGGGCACGCAGCTAGTGGTAGACATCGGCGGGCAAGACAGTAAGGCCATCCGTCTCGGTGAAGCCGGGCGCGTGGTTGACTTCGCTATGAACGATAAGTGCGCCGCGGGTACAGGTCGTTTTTTAGAGGTGATGGCGCGAGTGCTCGAGGTCGATATCGGGCAACTCGGCGAGCTCGATTCGAGCGCAAGGGAAAGCCTAACGCTCAGCAGCACGTGCACGGTTTTTGCCGAGAGCGAGGTCGTGTCGGCAATCGCGGATGGAGCTGAGTTGTCGGAGATCGTCTCGGGGATTCACCGCGCGATAGCGAGGCGCACGGTCGCACTGGCGAAGCGAGTGGCACCGAATTTAACCGATCTAAAAGTTGCGATGTCGGGGGGAGTCGCGCGCAACAAAGGCGTCGTGCGCGCGTTGGGTCGCGCGCTTGAGGTTTCCATCTCGGTTCCGCCCGAGCCGGACATCGTCGGCGCCTTGGGTGCCGCTCTAATCGCCCGGGACAAGGCAACTCGAGCCTCCTGATCGATCGGTTGCGGCGCTCTGCGCGAACCGACGCCCTTGGCTCTCTTTTTGTTGCTCTCTTTTCGTAGCAAGACGAACACGCCAGTTGTCGAGCCGTTACGCCACGTTCGGTAGCGACCCCCGCTACGTTTTCGTAAAAGAAGGGCCGAACGTTTTGACGGTACCGGTTCGCGGTGGGCCTAAAGGGTCAACCTTAACGTTGCAAAAAACGTCGAGCGGAAACGCGAAAAAAGCGATGATATAAGGGCGCGCGAAACTTTTTTTTGGCCCGAGCTTAGTGCACCCTAAGTGAGGTTCAAAAAAAGTGAGCACGCCCTTAGTTCGCGCTATTTTTCGCGAGCGAAGCGGTTTACGCCGA
>JAFGIB010000316.1 GCA_016929805.1 Deltaproteobacteria bacterium
CATACCTCTTTATCGGACGCCTCAACAATCCGTTGCGAAAAAACCTAACTCGACCGAAAAAAACTTACCCCGTCCCCCCAATTTTACCAGGTATCGATATAAGGACGCTTCTTTCCGCTTCGAGCGGGCCGGGGCTGAGCGGAACGCAGAGCCGATATAATCCAGCGGCGGGAGTCAGCCGGATCGATGACGTCGTCTATCTCAAAATACGAGGCCGTGTGGATGGCCTTGCTCCGCTCATAGGCTACCTCTACCATTTTTTGATACATCTCGTTGCGCTCGACCGGGTCTTGCACCGCCGCGATTTCCTTGCGAAAGCCGAGCTTGATCGCGCCCTCGAGACCCATGGCGCCGAATTCGCCCGAAGGCCATGAAACGGTGAAAATCGACGCCTTGTGGCTGCCCCCGGCCATGGTTTGCGCGCCCAAACCGTAGGACTTACGCAGTACGATCGTGAAAAACGGCACGCTCAGATTCGCTCCGGTTACAAACATACGGCAGCAATGGCGCACGAGCGCGCTCTTCTCCGCTTCCGGGCCGACCATGATGCCCGGCGTATCACACAAGAATAGAATCGGAATATCAAAGGCGTCGCATAGCTGCATGAAACGCGCGGCCTTGTCAGCCGCGTCGCTGTCGATGGCGCCGGCGAGGTGCTTGGGATTATTGGCGATAACGCCGAGCGGCTGACCCTCGATGCGGATCAACGCGGTTATCATTCCTAGCCCGAATGCCTCTCGTAGCTCAAGCACCGAATCCGTGTCGGCCAATAGTTCGATCACGTTACGGATCTCGTATACGCGCAGGCGGTTTTCTGGAATCAGCGCGCGCAATCGCCTCTGATCCTCGCATTTCCATTCGGCAAAGGGACCCTGAAAATAAGCAAGGTATTTTTTCGCGACCCGCACCGCTTGCGCTTCATCGTCGACCACGATGTCCACAACGCCGTTGGGCGACTGGACGCTCATCGGACCGACCTCTTCGGGACGAAACACGCCCAGGCCGCCGCCTTCTATCATGGCGGGACCGCCCATGCCGATGGTGGAGTTTCTCGTGGCGATCACCACATCGCTGCACCCGAGCAGCGCCGCGTTACCCGCGAAACAGCGGCCCGAGTTAATCGCTATAAGCGGCACTAGACCGCTTAATCTCGCGTAAAGGTGAAACGCCATACAATCGAGAAAGGCCAATCCCTGTACGTCTATATCCCCCGGACGCCCGCCTCCGCCCTCGGTGAAGATCACGGTGGGAAGGCGTAATCGCTCGATCAAGGAAAATAAACGGTCTTTCTTACGGTGGTTGAGATGACCTTGGGTTCCGGCTAACACGGTATAGTCATAGGACAATACCGCGCACTGGGATTCGCCGCCCGGAAAAAGCTCGCTGTTTACTCTGCCTATGCCCGCGATCAGCCCATCCGCGGGCGTACGCGCGATCAGTTCTTCGATAGAGAGCCGCGAGCGTTGCGAGGCGATCGCGAGCGCACCGTATTCAATGAAGCTGTCGGGCTCGCACAGATCTTCGACGTTTTCGCGCGCTGTCCGCTGGCCTGTCTTGCGGCGCCGCGCAACCGCATCCGGACGCGCGCCGTCCAGCGTGGCCGCGTGACGTTGGCGCGCTTCCGCCAGGTCGGAGCGGACGGCGTCGAGATCGAGCGACTCGGTCGGTTCGAGCTCTAACTGTTTCAACGCGATCTCTTCGATGTAGGAAAGCGGGTAACCCACGGGTACTGTATCTCCCGGAGCGACGGCGAAACGCCGCACCCGACCGCTTACCGGAGCTTCCAGCACATGCTCCATTTTCATCGCGGAAATGACCAGGATAGGCTGCCCTTTATGCACCGTCTCTCCCTCTTCGACCTCCAGGCTGACGATAGTTCCTTGCATCGGCGCTTCTACGACCACGGCGCCTTCGAATGCCGCCGGCTCGTTATGCAAGTCGATCGACGGGTCTTTGGTGAGGTTTCGAAGCGGCGACAGGTGACTTCCGGGTCGCGCTGTTTCGCCCTTTCCGTAGGCGAGCACGGCCAAGGGATCGACGCCGCTGTTGTCTTTTTTCGACATCGATCCGACGGCGTTTTTTGCCGCGACCATAGCGCTCTCCGCTTGCACGGATAAAAGCTCGGAGAGACGACGCGAGATAAACTCCGTATCGATTCGATTGTTTATGAAGTCTTCGGTGTTGAGCACGCGCTCTAAAAAGGCGCGGTTTGTGCCGATGCCTTCGAGCTTCAGCTCTTTTAGCGCGCGTTGAGCGCGTCTGACAGCATCGGAAAAACGCGCCGAGTGACAATGGCAGACGAGCTTGAGCAGCAATGAGTCGAAGTTCGGGTTGGTTTGATAGCCGACCGCCGCGCTCGTGTCTACCCGCACGCCTTGCCCCGACGGCAGCTCGAATAGCGTCAGCGTGCCGCTCGTCGGCCGCGTTATCTCATCCTCGGAAACGGCCTCTGTATTGACCCGGATTTGAATCGCGTAGCCTCTAGGTTTGCTCTTATCGGCCTGCTCCAACCCGAGCTCCGCCAGCGACTTACCCCGCGCCAGCTCGAGCTGAACGCGTACGAGATCGATTCCCAGCACTTCCTCCGTAACCGTATGTTCGACCTGAAGCCTCGGATTAACCTCGATAAAGGCGTAATCCACCGCGTTAACCGACGCCGAACTTACCCGGTTGACATCGACTAAAAATTCGACCGTGCCCGCGTTACGAAAGCCTGTCTCTCGAGCCAGCCTCACCGCATCAGCCGTGATCCGCGCCCGTAACTCCGGCGATAGGCTGGGGCAGGGCGCCAACTCGATGAGCTTTTGGTGGCGCCTTTGAATCGAGCACTCGCGTTCACCCAGGTGAATCACTCGACCCGTGGCGTCGCCGACGATTTGTACCTCGATATGCCTGGCGCGGGCCATTCGTTGCTCTACGAACAGCGCGCCGTTGCCAAAGGACTGAAGCGCCTCCGAGCGACAGCGCGCGTAGGCCTTTTCGAGTTCTTCGAGCCTCTTTACCACGCGTAGTCCGCGACCCCCGCCCCCGGCGACCGCTTTAATCATCATGGCGCTACCTAAAGGTAACGACTTAAAAAAGGCCGCGGCCTCATCCAATGAAACAGGCTTCGCGCTGCCCTTGAGAAGCGAGACGCCGCAGCGTTCGGCCAGCGCGCGTGCTCGTGTCTTATCTCCGACTAGCTCCAACGTCTCGGCGTCGGGTCCGACGAAGGCAATGCCTTGAGCGGCGCAGCGCCGAGCGAAAGCCGGGTTCTCACTGAGAAAGCCATAACCCGGATGAAGCGCGTCGCAACCGTATTGCAGTGCGATCTCGACCATCCGCTCGATATCGAGATAGGCCGCGGGCCCGAGCGCTTGCAGCGCGACCGCTTGGTCCGCTCGTCGCGCGTGCAGCGCCTCGGTGTCATCTTGAGAAAAGACCGCGACCGTCCGGATGCCCATTTCAGCGGCTGTCCGAATGATTCGCACGGCGATTTCGCTGCGGTTAGCCACCAACAGCTTTTTCATCATGCCTCGCTTTCTAACACGCGACTCGGGCTCGCCACAATAGCGTATCGGGCCGGCGCGGCGCGATACGCGTCACTCGCTTAACGTAAGTCGCGAGCCGTACGTTAATGAGCCCCGAGGGCCGAGCTGTCGACTGGTAAAAATAAACGATCTTTGCTAGTGTGGATAATCCCTAATTTGCCGACGGCGGTGATCTGAATCCATGACTGAAAATAAAGAGAGAACGAACATTTTTTTTCACCTTGGTGCTTGCCTCGCGTTCACACTATCCTGCGCGGGCGAAAACGTCATCGGCGGCGGAGACGGTCAAACGCGGGTTGACGCCGGTGCCGACGCTCGACCGGTCGTAGAGGCCGGCGCCGAGAGCGGTGCAGACTCGAACCGATCAGCTGGTGAAGCTTCTCAGAACCGAGATTTCGACGCGACGCCGTCGGAAGATGTCTGCGCCAACGTCAGCGCTACGGCTAGACCCCAGCCTGTATATATGGCGTTTGCCTTCGACGTTTCCGGTAGCATGGGGAAGGGGGACAGGCCGTGGCACGATAAGAGCTTGAAATGGGATCCCATCGTACAAGCAAGCCGCGCGTTTTTCGAAGACTCGGCCTCCGACGGGCTAACCGCGTCGCTAACCTTCTTTCCGGGGGAAGGAGGAGAAGACGAGCGTTGTTTAGTCGAGACCTACAGTACGCCCGACGTACCGATGACGGCCCTGCCTTCGACCGCTTTCGGCGAGGCCATAGCCGAGATCGAGCCGCAATCGGAGGACGACTGGAGAGGCGGAACGCCGACCCTTTGGGTGGTACGAGGAACAATACAATTTCTTCGAGAGTTTAGTTCGGACCATCCGGGCAACTACGCTCTCGTCCTTGTCACGGACGGTTACCCTCAGGACTGTGACGACGATAGCGATTCGATCGAGGCGGTGGTTTCGGAGGTACAAGCCGCCGCGGACGATGAGATCTCGACATTTGTGATCGGGGTAGCGAATCCACCGGTCGACGACGCGCCCGATACCGTATCGGACCTTCAAGATATCGCCGAGGCCGGCGGCACGTCGCGCGCTCATATCATCGATACCGGGAACCCCGAGGCGACGGCGCAGTCGTTTCAGCAGGCGGTTGACGAAATCCGCATCCAATCCATATCGTGCGCGCTCGACATACCGCCGCCTCCGGACGGCAGAACTTTCGAACGGGATAAGGTGATCGTGACTTTTATCAGCCGCAACTCGGGCGCGCAGATTCTCGAGTACGACGATAGTTGCGGCGCTCCCGGAGCCTGGCACTACGATGACGCCTCGGATCCGACTCAGATCGTTTTATGCGACAACACCTGCGACCTCATTCGAGCGGCGGATACGCCCGAGCTTTCGGTCGAGTTCACTTGTGCCAGCGTTATCATCATGTAGGAGATTTTGTCCGCGAGTTTTTGCCCTATCGTGCCTCATAGATCGTTAGAATCACGGCCCCGATGCTGATGCTGGGATTGGAGCTACGGTAGTCGCCTTGATTAAGCCAGGCGTATGGGCCGTCCTTTCGCGTCTCAAATACGGGTATTAAACCGCCGAGAGGGCCGCAGTTACGGACGATAATCAGCTCGCCGTCATTCGTCCTCAGAGTATAGCGCGCGTCGATTTCGAAAGTCGGCGATAGAATCTGATAGTCACCGCCCCCGACCAGGACCTCACCCGTGATTCCGCCGCTCGTGGTGCCTCCCGTAATGGGAATGACGTTTCTCGTTCCATACTTGCTCGCTCCGATCGCGAGACTCGCGCCGATGCGCACCGTTTCGGTATAGACCACCGCGCCTTGGATGCCGGAGCTCTTTTTACATTCCCAGGTCTGGTTCGGAAACCCTTCAGGCTTGGTTACTCTTACTGTTTCGCTCCCGGGAACAACGCCGGACACGTCAAAAAAGCGTACTTTAAGCTTTTTGTTCGCCATGTCGAACTCGCGAATGCCCACGATCGTTGCGCTGTTAAGCCACGCGTACGGGCTCGCGTTAGGCGCTTCGAAGTCAGGCACCATGCGCACTTCGCTTGCCTCGTCGGCAGCGGTGCCGCAATTACGAAAATAGATCAGCGCTCCGTCACGAGTGCGGATCACATTGATCTGTTCGATTTCAAGCGCCCCGTTGGAAAGCTTAAGCTGATAGTCTAAACCGCCGGTGAGAATATCTCCTTGAATCTCCGACCCATTCACGGTGCCGCCGACGATATCTATTTGATGTCGATGTCCGTATTGGGTTTCCCCGAGGTCGTGGACTTCGCCGACCTCATAATCCGCTTCAAAAACGAAGGCGCCGCTTTGAGGCGGAACAATCCCGTCGGGCATATTGCAGGTCCAGGACTCGTGCGGAATCAGGGTCTTTGTCTCATTGGATGCAACCGAGCCGGCTTCCGCCGAGCCGTCCGCCTGATTCGTTCCCGCATTCCCCGTCCCGCCGCTGCCGCCCGCGACCGAACCGCCCGCGTCGTTCATACCCCCGGCCCCCGCGCCACCGCTGCCGCCGGGATTGAACGACCCTCCGGTTGGGTTGTTCGCGGCGCCATCCTTGCCTCCCATACCGCTGACTTGTTCTTCCCTTGTGCCGGCAAGAGGTTGACTTCCGCTCCCGGTCGCTTGACCCGCTTCGTCCGGGTTGCTCGGGGTAGCGCTTTGCCCACCCGTGGCTTCAGGGCCACTTATCATACTATCACCGGCTGTGGTTGAGGTGCCTTCCGGGTCGCTATCACAAGCGGTTAGCATGTATAACCCGAGCAAAAGAGAAGGCAACCACACCGTTCTAAAGGGCCCCTCGCGTTTTGGTAGAGGAGAATCGGCGAAAAATGCAGCATCTGTCATCACGGATATCCTTCTTGTTTTGCCTTTAGGCATTGATCAAACCGTTACGCTATGAGTGCTCTTTACCTCTCTAGTCGGCTTGCTATTACTATGCCCGAATGGGGTAGGCGGTCTGTCAATATATGGAAATCCCGTGTCAAAAAACCGAGTTATTTCACGATAAGCGTCCCGAATCCGCTATTTTAGCTCAGCAGTCAAAGCCCTTTCGTCGAATTGAGCGAATACCAGCGGATAACTCTTAAGCCGCGGTCCGCGCGCGAGGGCGATCGGGCAGATGGAAGGCTTCGCGAATCGCTGCTCGATAAGCGTGGTTTTTAGGCCGTTCGGGTTTACATAATGGGTATATCCGGCTATTTCGTCTTGCATGAAGCTGGTGATTCAAATCCCCTGTTACAACGAAGCGGATACGTTGCCCGAGGTTTTGGCGGATATTCCGCGTTCGATTCAGGGAATCGGCGAAATCAGCGTTTTAGTTATCGACGACGGTTCGAGCGACGCGACTGTTCAAGTCGCGCGGGAACACGGCGCGCATCGCGTGGTGAGTCATCGCGGCAATCGCGGCCTGGCTCAGACCTTTCTTACCGGCATCGAGACGGCTCTCAATATGGGCGCTGATATTATCGTGAATACAGACGGGGACCACCAATACCCGGGCTCATCAATCGCTGATCTGGTCGCGCCCATCGTGCGCGGGGAGGCCGACCTCGTTATCGGCGACCGGCGGACGCATGCAGACCCCAAGGTCCCGAGGAAAAAGAAGATGTTTTATCGGCTGGGCAACTTCGTAGTCCGAAGCGCGAGCGGCGCGACGGTCAGAGACGCGCCGAGCGGGTTCCGCGCCATGTCCCGCGATTTCGCCATGAGCGTCTATTTGACCAATCCGTTTTCCTATACCATTGAAACCATCTTCACCGCGGCGGAGAATCGCTTCCCCATCAAAGAAGTTGCGATTACCAGCAATCCCGCCACCCGAAAGAGCAGGCTGTTTAGAGGGATTCCCGAATACCTCAGTCGATCCGTGAGGATCGTCTTTCAAGGTTATTCGATGCACAACCCCCTCAAGGCGTTCGGTTGGTTTTCGCTGCCTTTCTTTTTATTGGGAATCGGCCTCGGCTTGCGGTTTCTCTATTTTTGGTTTCGCGATCCCGGCTACTCGGGGCACGTTCAGTCTTTGATTTTATCCGCTATTTCGATCGTGGTGGGCGCCCAGATCTTTATCTTCGGTATGCTGGGCGGCCTGGTGCGAACCAACCGTCTGTTGCTCGAGGATATTCGCCTTCGAGTCAGAAGGCTCGAGCTCAAAGAGCGAGCGGGAATCGACAATAAAAACCAACCTACGCCGCCCGACTAGCGGTATCACCCGCTGGCGCTTCGCGCGGCGGGGGAATAACCCTACGCGCGCGCGAAAATATTGTGGTTCTCCGCTGGATCTGATAAATATTTACAAGGAGAACCTATGGACCAACTAAGCGAACTCTTAAGCCTGTCTCAAACGCGCAGGTTGTATTTGGCGCTTTTTCCGATAACGGTATGCTTTTGCTTTTTTCCGACCTCAGGATCGCAAGCGCAGATCAAAAGCCCCGGCGCTCATGCGAGATACTCGGCGGAGTTGGAGCCGCACGGTCTGGTCCAGTGGGATGTAGATCCGGGCGATGAAGGATTGGGTTTGGGCCTGCGCGCCTCGATACCGGTCATTGAAAACGGCCCCGTGACCACTATCAACAACTCTTTTGCCGTCGGGTTCGGCGTGGATTGGGCTTGGTCCGGAGACGATTGTAGTCCTTACAGGGACGACGATTGCGACGCCCATAACATAACGATACCTGCGGTGGCGCAGTGGAATTTCTACTTCACGGATGTCGTCAGCGCCTTTGTCGAGCTCGGGTTGGGGATCGTATTTGAAACCTGGGATTACGAGGGAATGCGAGAGGATGACGATGATTTTGACGTGGAGCCCGATATCTATTTTCTCGTGGGACCGCGGTTTACCGTAGGAAACGCGATCGCGATTCCGCTTCGTATCGGCTGGCCTTACTTTTCGGTCGGGGTCTCGTTCTTGTTATAACTAGCCCGGCCGCTTCTTGAGCGCTCGGCCGAATTCAGTCTCCTAGACAAATGCTGAGATCCCTCGCGGTTTGGATGGTGTCTCCGTCGAGCGGCACGTTCTTCATGCGCGACACCGCGTCGACAAGCGGGACCGCTTTGACCGTGGGCGGGTCGAGCGCGACCATGGTGTCGAAGTAGCCTTGCTCGATAAAACGGATAGCGGCCGCGCCGAAGCGCGTACCGAGCAGCCGATCGAAGCGAGTGGGGCTACCGCCGCGCTGTAGATGTCCAAGCACCAGGTGGCGTGTATCTTTGCCCGTGAGATCTTTCAATTCCTTAGCGATTCGTTCGGCAATCCCACCCAGCACGACCTCCTGGCGCCCGGCCTCTGTTTCGTTTTTGGTCGTCAACTTACCGTCGATGGGAACCGCTCCCTCCGCCACGACGACAATCGCGTGTTTTCGACCGTGTACGTCGATATCGAGAATTTTTTCCGCGACTATGCGGATGTCGTAGGGGATTTCCGGAATCAAGATCACATCCGCACCGCCGGCCAATCCGCTCTCCAACGCGATCCATCCCGCGTAGCGGCCCATCAGCTCGACAACAAAAATACGCTCGTGGCTTCTGGCGGTCGTCTTGAGCTTGTCCAACGCCTCGGTCGCCGTGACACACGCGGTGTCCAGACCGAACGTAATCACGGTTCCCGAAAGATCATTGTCGATGGTTTTTGGTATTCCGATAACGGGCATTCCGAGCTCGGCGAAACGACGGGCGATGTTGAGCGAGCCGTCTCCGCCAACGGCGATGAAAGCGTCGAAACGCAATCTTTTGAAATTTTCCATCACCCGCGGCGAGAGGTCTCGGATGGTCACCTCGCCGGTTAAGCTTGATACGGGGAACTCAAATGGATTGCCCTTGTTGGTCGTGCCGAGAATGGTTCCGCCCATTTGCTCGATTCCGAAAACCTCGCTCGGCTCCAAGCGCACGAGATGGTTTGTGTCCAACAAACCTTGATACCCATTGCGCGATCCGAAAACCTCCCAGCCGCGCTTATCCGCCGCGAGCACAACCGCTCGTATAACAGCGTTGAGCCCCGGCGCATCACCGCCGCCGGTGCTGATTACAATTCTGAGATTATGCGGTGTCATTTTCTTATAACTCAAGCCGGTGCTGTGAAAACTATTATCTATTATCTCTGATCGCTTTTTCGGGCTAGAAGCTTGAACCTCGGGTTTTCGGTGTTCGGACTCTGGTGGAATGCCGATTCGATTCTAAGGCGTACAGATTGAATTATTAGAAGAGTCAAGCTCGTCGATGTCGCATTGGCTATCCCCGTTGTTCGCGCACGACTCAGCAGGGCAAGAATCGCAATCAGAAGGTTCGTTTCCAGGACAATCCGGGTCTACGACGCCGCAGCCGCAATCGCAGTCATCATCTAGATATTCTTCATCATCACAACTCCACTGCTCGGGAACGGTTGCCCCGGTGCATACCGCGTTGTGCGTCGCGTCTATCGACGAACAGCCATCGGTGCTACAGGAACCCATTCCGCAGTCGATGCAGGCTGCTGCCGTCGAGTTGTCGCAATCTGTGTCCACAAATCCGCAGCCGCAATCACACGATCCATCTCCCAAGTAGCCGGGCGGGCAGGTCCATCCCGCGGGTTGGGGCAAACAGGAGCTATTGTCATTCGCTACAAAGGTATAATTCGGAACAAAGGTATAATTCGGATCGCAGAAATCGTAGCCGCACGAGTTGGCAGGACATCTCTCGCAGTTCGCGGCCTCCTGCGTCTCGCAGTCCGGATCGACTACGCTGCAACCGCAATCGCAGGTTGTATCGTCGTCATAAGTGAGAGGCGAGCAGGTCCATCCCTCGGGCTGAGGCTCGCATATCGAGTTGTCATCCGCCACAAAGGTATAATCCGGATCGCAGAAATCATAGCCGCACGAGTTGGGTGGGCAGCCGTAGTAACACGCGGCCGTGGTCGGACCCTCGCAATCCGGATCGAAAACGCCGCATCCGCAATCGCACCCGTCACCGGTGCCGTAGTAAAGCGGATCGCAACTCCAATCTTCCGGCGCGTCGGGTGGATTGGATTTACACACCCCCCATTGTTGCTCGCCGATTTTGCGCGGAGGATCAAAGGCCTCACAGACCTCGAAATCGTCGTCGCAGTCATCTTCCCCAATCCTACACTGCTCAACGCAGATCTTCGAGGTCGAATCGTCAACGCTGTATACCTGGCAATCAGCCGTGGCGACGCAATCGTCCATATCTTCGCAAAACTGATTCTGCTCGCCATCGCCGACTCGACCCACGCAACGGGGCGCCGTGTCGTCGTTGCCTGCAATACAATGCCGATCAGCGCCGCAGCCGTCGGCGGGGTCGCGCGGATCACAACACGCTTCATCGGTGTCGCCGTCGCAATCGTTGTCCTCGTCGTCACAAACCTCTTGCGACGGCTCAACCTCGCTCTCGCAGACCAACTCGCCCTTGACGCATTTTTCGGCTCCAACGCCACACGCGCCTGGCTCTCCGGTATCGCATTCGTCACCCTCTCCCTTGATTTCTTCGTCGGTATCGCCGTCGCAATCGTTATCCAAGCCATCGCATAGCTCCGCGCTCGATTCGACCTCTTGCATGCAGACGAGCTCACCATCTTGACACCGCTCGATTCCCTTCGCGCAAACGCCGCGTTTACCGGTATTGCATTCATTACCCTCGTCCAGAACCTCTTCATCGGTATCGCCGTCGCAGTCGTTATCCAAGCCGTCGCAGACTTCCTCAGCGTCACATCCCGGCTCGCCCGTTCCGGCTTCGGAACCGGCGGCCCCGCCACCACCGGCGCCGCTACCGCCGCCGCCACCGGCGCCGCTACCGGCGCCGCTACCGGTGCCGCCACCTCCGCTATCTTCCTTTTCGCCCGCGTCCGTTCCGCCGTCCGAGTCTTTATCGAGCACACACCCACCGTCTATACAGACCAAACCGGGGTCGCACGTCTCGTTTTCGTAGCATTTACAATCTCGTGTTCCCTCTTCGCACTTCGATGGATCGCCACATCCCCACGTGATGATAAGCAGACAAAGGCCGCATGCTAAAGCGATAAAGGCGGTTAATAGCTGTTTCATAAGCGCTCCCGACAGCAGGTTTCAGAACATACGAAAAAGCACGAAACTGTATTGGGCAAACTATAGCACGTCGTCGTTTCCGCTGTCATGTTTGAGCGGTGTCTTGAGGTCTCTTTCGCGCTTACGCCCTGGCCAAATGCGCGATTGGAGCTATATTTAAAAAAGGACTGCTGATTCTACCCGGGAGTCACATGAAATGGGGTGTGACGGCGTATCGGGTCGTTTTAGCGAGCGGCGGTAGTTACGAAGGGCGTGTTGTGGTGTGCTTCAATATATGGTTTTGGAGGTCTTGCTAGGCCGTTGTAGCGAGTCAACCTAGCCGTTTTGTTTCGGACAAAAGACGCGGCGCGACTTCTTGGGTAGCCAGCAGCAGTAACGATGAGCGGCCGGAGTTTTCACATAGCGCGAGGTCAACAAAGCCTTTTTTTTACGGTCGTGCTCGCCGCGCTTTTCGTCGCGTACGGCTGTATGACCTCTCCGCGTTCAAAAACAGTTTTGAAAAGAAAGGACCAAAGCGTTCAGTTTAGCGGGCTTTTAGATCGACCCTCGACCGCGGTCGAGTTACAAGTCTACGACTATCGGCTGCAAAAATGGACCCGATTCGAGCAGGCGGTAACCGACAGCACCGAGCCGTTGTCCTTTGGAAACAATCGCACGTGGTTTTGGTTCTCAACTCGAATCAAGCTGCCGCAATCCGTTGACTACTGGGTCGCCGGCGGCAAGGACGCGATAATGAAAGCGCGCGTGCGCGCTGTCTCTCAGGGACGTTTGCTTTCGAGCTTCACTCGGGACGCCGAAAGCTGCATCCGAAAAGCCCAGCTACAAGGGTATAACGAAGATAGAACGCTGAAAGCCTGCGAATCGCCGATCTCTCCCGCGGTCGAGCTGTTCGTGACCTCCTGTGGAGACGCGGGAAACGCCTGCTGCGACTACTACGGCGCGAGCAAACGAGACCGATGCGAGCAAGCGTTGGTTTGCCAAGGCGGGACCTGCCGGCAACCGCCCTATCCCGTACCGATCGTTCCCTCGTTTCAAGTCGATATACCGGCGACCAACGGCAGCGCGATAAGAGACGCCTGGATCGAATTGGAAGATAAGGCCGTCGGTCGCAACACCGGGTTCAAGCTGCTCTCGGATTTCAAGCCCGTACGCGGCGTAAGTTCCAGCCGTCCCCATCCGAGTATCGCTCGTCTAGTCTTTGATCTTCCGTTATGGAGACCCGGGATAAACCGTTTTCGCATACGCGGCTTTTTAGTGGGCAAAGCAACGCGGCACCGGTTCGCGACTGGTTTTCACCAGATCACCTACGAGCTTCCACCGGGATTCGGACTTATCGGTCCCGGGCATTTTCGTTTGCCAGAGCGACATTTCCCAATGGGTATTGGAAATTGCCAAACGCTCTTTTGTAAGGACGCGGACGGCGACGGATTGAACGATCTTTGGGAAAACGTCGCGCTCCAGCAACTTCGCCCCCGTCTGATGATGGATAGTAACGACGAGTTGTTCAATCCCAAATACCGCAGAGACGCGGTGCGGCTCTTGAGCTCGGTTTATCCGCTAAAAAAAAGCGGCGAGCGCTACATCTTGTTCGCCCACGCGATCGCTTTTTCGCGGGACTACGGCCCTCCCTCCTTGTACGGCTTCGACCATCCCGGCGATACCGAGGCGTGGGGAATCGCGTATCGCGTCGACCGCGATCAGGGCTTGCATTGGGAGGCTTCGATCGCGAAAGGACACGATTGCCTGACCTGCAAGCCGAGCTGGCGCTGGCATTCTCAGGACTTCAGCCGAGACGGTGTGCCGTTGGTATTCGTGGAGGAAGACAAACACGGGTTGTGGCAAAGCGGACGTCTGTGCGGCAAGGAATCGGCTTTCAGTTGCCGCGGAGATCGAAGCCTGCGTCCTGTCGCGATTAACGTCGGCGACTACAGAAAAACCGGCGTGCGCGCTCTTGTCGACTCGTTGGACAATCTCGCCATAGAGGGCGCGTACGGCGAGCTCGCCGGGGTCTTTCCCGGCGAGGCGGTCTGGAGCGCCGCGCTCGCGCGCATCTTCGGACGCTTCTGCGGCGGCGTACATCAGGGTTGCTCTCGGCAGAAAAGCGCGAACCTTCCGGGAAACGTTATTGCAACGCTGGCGAAGAAGTTCGAAGCTAAGGGTTGGCGGTTGTAAAAGGCACCCATCTAAACAACCACGCCAAGGTCACAGGGATGAACGGATGGCTGATCGTCGTATTTGTTGTTTTCATAAACGCTTGCGGCCACTCCGCTCGACCGATCGAAACCGAGCCGCCTTCAAAAGGCGTTCTTTCCGCCAGCTTTAAGCTTTCCGACTGGCAAATCGACGCCCTTCAGGAGATCGGTTACGTATCGCTCGGCGTTCAACATCTCGCGCGAGGCGACAAGCTGCTGGTGAGCGATATCCGCAGAAAAGAGCCGTCGATTCCAAAGCCGGAGCGCGTCCGGGTGAAGGCGCCCGAGCTCGCAGACGGCGCGTTTCTCATCAGCCGCTTCGATCGGGGAAACGTCAATCACCTCGGGGGCGCATTCAACGAGTTCTACCGTCGCCCGTCGCGGGCCGCGACCGCCATCGATGCCGCGCTCGACGAAGAACGCGCGTTGACGCTTTGGTACGACAACCGAAAACCGGGCTACGCCGGCCTTTGGATCCATCTGTTTCAAACGCTCGATCCGCCGCACCAACGCGTCTATCTCGATCTATCGGAGGCCGCCTACATTACCTTTTCGATTCGCGGAGAAAAGGGGGGAGAGCCCATTGATCTCAGAATCGCCGATAGAATATGGGAGAGTCGGGAGGATTCGATGCTTATCGGAAGCCTTTCGGATTTTATTCCCGGCGGAAGGATTCTCAAGAACTGGCAACCGGTGTGGTTACCTCTAGACCGACTGCCGGATAATGTCGATCGAACGCAGCTCGCGGTTTTCGCGCTCTCGGTCGGCGGATACGGTGAGGGACGGATTCAAATCAAAGACCTCGCGGTCACGACCCGTAAAGAGGTCGCGCCGTTTGTAAAGGGTGCTCCGAGCCCCGCGGCACGTACCACGCGCAAGGCGCTTTGGCTTTGGACGACGGCGCGAATAATAGAAGACGCCGAAGCGCAACGCGCCTTGATCGACTTTTGTAAACGCGAACGGTTGTCGGACCTCTTCATGCAGCTACCGTACTCGGCGCGATTAAAGGACGGCAAGTGGGCAATCCGTTTCGACGAAAAAGAAATGGGTTCCTTGATCGCGAAGCTGAGCCGCGCCGGCGTCAGGGTCGACGCCTTGGACGGCGATCCGCGCTACGCCTTAGAACATAATCACGCGAAGGTTATCGCCGTCATTCAAGCGCTGGTCGCCTATAATAATCGCGCCTCGCCGGAGCGGCGTTTTCGAGCCGTTCGATTCGATATCGAGCCCTATTTGCTGCCGGAATACGGGGGAGGAAAAAAGCAGGATATCTTACGGCAATACTTGAATTTACTTCGCGGCTCGCGCGCCACGGCCCGGCGAGGCCGGCTCGCTTTTGCAGTCGATATTCCTTTTTGGTTTGATGAGCGCAACAAGTTTTTCGAAAAGACCGCGGAGTTGGACGGGCGGCCGATGAGCGAGTGGGTCATCGATACCGTGGATAGTCTCGCGATCATGGATTACCGCACCAAAGCCTACGGCCCGGACGGCGCCATCGCTCATGGACGCGACGAGCTCGAATACGCCGCGAAACGGGGGAAGCCGGTATTCGTCGGTCTGGAAACCGTTGAGCTTCCGGACGAAACCCTGCTTGAATTCGCGAGGCGGGGCCGGGGCGCGCGCGTCGTGCTTCGCCCGATTCGAGAAGATACGGTTCGGCTCGATCTCTTTTCGGAGCCCGAGTGGCGAAAGCTCGGGGCTGAAACTAAACAGGAGCGCGGAATCCTGATACTCTCACAAATCGAGCAAACCGAGGTTCCGGCGGATAAACTGACCTTTGCCCATCGAAAACCATCCGAGCTGTACAATGTGATGGATCAGCTCGAGCTCGAGCTCGGCCATCTCGATAGCTTTGTCGGTTTTGCCCTCCATTGCTATGAAAGCTATCGTCCTTGGAGCTCGGCTTACGGAGAAAAATAGCGCGGTTTTAACCCTCCCAATTTTTCGACTTGCCAATGGGCGAATCGTCTATACTTTTTGCCTCATTTCGATTTATGAATGCCGCTCACACCGAAGATGAAATCGTTTAGGAAAATATACGCGTCGGCCGCTACCATTTTCAAACCGGTATACCGCCGCGAACTCATCGAGCTGTTTGCGCTCTTTTTCCTCATCGAGCTACCCTACCTCGTGGTTGTCCTTTACAAGCACGAATTCGATCTACTCGACAGCACCGTGGTTTTATACTTCGTAGAAAAGATCTTCTTTGATTTCGCCCTGTTCTTTTGGTTGATACTGTGGCTTCTCAGGCTGACCGAGCGCCGGTTCGTCGCGCTTGGTTTCGCGATTTTTTATCTCCTATTGATCACGGGTAATACGGGCGTCTACTTCTTCAGCAGCACGCTGTTGGAAAAGCACCACCTCGCGCTAATCACCCCCTACAGTATCACCGGGTTTATCAGCTTTGAGTCTATCATCGGCGTCGCGCTATTGCTATCGGCATGCGCGGTTCTCTGGTTTCCCCTGCGCGGGTTAGCGCCGAAGGTCACGCGCAACGGCGTTTTGTACTGGGGCGTTTTTACCGTCGCGATGGGGGTTGTCGATATCCCGGAGCATTATGCCGCGCGAAAGAAGTCCGACGAGCGTTTTGATAAACGCGTGATGGTGTTTCGCAACGCGCAACTAGAATATTCGGCCCAGAATCCGCTGACGGCTTTTATAAACTATGTCATTTTACCGACGCTGTGGCAGGACCTGCGCGTGTTGAAGGGATCGGACACTTACCGTCGTTACATGAAGAAATATGATTTTATTCCCGACGACTACACGGTAACCGATGATCTCTCTCAGATAGAAGGGCTGGCGAAAACATTTGGCATTCCCCTCGGCGAGCGAGCCTACCCGAAGCTCAACTTGAGACGGTTTACCCGGGTGGTTGTGGTTTTCGTCGAGTCGCTCTCGTTGGATACGCTTCAGTGCTATAACGAACGGCTCAGAAGGCCGACCTCTTTTTTCTTATGTTCGGATTCGATTCGCGCGAGGACATTTCAAAATCTGAGGACGAGCGCCGCGCCGACTTTACAGGGTCTGACGGTAACTTTTTTCAGCCATCCAAACTTCGAGATCCAAGCGGCGACGGGTTTCGGCAATTCAGCGATTGCCAGGCTGAAAAAAGCGGGCTACCGAACGATCTTTGTCCGCAGCGCCTCTAAGTTTTTCGCGGATGAAAACATCAGATTTAAACGCTGGGGATTTGACACGATCATCGCGCGCGAGGATTTCGACTTGCGTCCGGAGCTTAGGAAATACATCTATGGATGGGGTTTGGAGGATCGGATCTTATACCAGCAAGTGGTCGATCTACTCGAGCGGAACCGCGGTGAAAAGCTTTTTGTCTCGGTTTTGGGAACGGATACTCATCCGCTTCACGGAAAGAAAATCTATCGGCACTTAAGCTATCCGAGCCTTCCGATCGGATTCGATCTCGCCTACGGATATGCCCGGGATTTTATGAAAGCGGTATACCACGCGGATTACGATCTCGAACAATTTATCGCCCGGCTAAAAAGCAAGAACCTATTTGACGACGAAACCCTCATCGTCCTGACAGCCGACCACTCCTACCAGCCGAACAATGTGAGCAGATATATTCCCGGGCATCCTTACGACAGCTTCGGAAGAATACCGCTGGTTCTTCTAACCGCGCAGACACTACCGGCCATAAGAACGAAAGTACTTTCTTCTCAGATCGATATTTTTCCGACCCTCTTTCATCTTTTGGGACTTTCGATACCACGAGGATGGTGGGGACAAAGCCTGTTCTATCCCGATAGAACAGACATGTTTATCGGTTTTCAGCAAGACTCGGTCAGCCTCGAAACCGACGAAAGAAGCCTGCTTCTGGATATGCGGCAACCCAATAACCGGGTGGAACGAGAGTTCAAAAAACTTTTCTCAACCGTGCTGACTCAACCTTAGAGCGTATTTAATAAGGTCCGACCGAGTATTTCGGAGCGCGACGATCCAAGATGCAAGAAGCCGCGACGAAGGACCAGCAGCGCTCTAATGATTCATCACATATCATTCGTTTTTCTTTGGTTCGTGAGGGAGCTGACGGGCGCTCGGGTTGAGGGTCAGCGCGACTAAAAGAATTGCAGCCATGCTTGCCCGCAACTCGGCCCGTCCTGAAAAGGATCCGCTACCGAACGGCTTGGCCCATGCCGGAACGCGGATCCTCAACCCCAGCGCCGTTCAGACGCCTGCGGTTTTCGATCGAGACGTGTAGAATCATCAGAGCAGCGCTATTTCGAGGAGCGAGCAACGCCGCAGATTGGGCCGTTCCGCCCGAAAGACGAGCGGAGGAACTTATTAAACCTTAACGTTGCAAAAAACGTCGAGCGGAAACGC
>JAFGIB010000026.1 GCA_016929805.1 Deltaproteobacteria bacterium
ATAAGGGCGCGCGGAACTTTTTTTGGGCCGCAGCTTAGTGCACCCTAAGTGAGGTCCAAAAAAAGTGAGCACGCCCTTAGTTCGCGCCGTTTTTCGCGAGTGAAGCGTTTTACGCCGACGGAGTTTTTGCAACTTTAAGGTAAGCTCACAAGCTCGTCGCGATGAACGCTGCTCGCGTGTTTTAAACCTGCCTCGGTAGACACGTGATGAATCATCAGGGCAGCGCTATTTCGAGCATCTTTCCGAGGACGCAAGCCGCGGGTGCGCCCGCCCACGCGCGTGCAATCCGGTAAGTTTTTTTCCGTTCGTTAACGTCAGTCGATCCCGTTTCACTGTCTGATGTACAGCTCGTTGCCGTCGTTGGGTTGCCAGTTGGAAACCGCCAGGTCCCGGGCACGGGCTTGCAGGTAGGTGGCCTTGATGGTCCCGGGACCGGTTACGTAGCCTTCGCCGGCCACGCCGTTCTCAACTGACAGAACCCTCCCGCGGCCCGGGACGGCCACTAGGCGCTCGCCGGTTACGGTGCGCTCGCACCAGTGCGAGCCGTCCACGTCCTCCCAGCCGAAGTCCTCCACCACGATGTTGTTGTTATTCGACTCCCAGCTCGGGCTGGTCTCCAGCCCGCCGTGGTTCATGAAGAGCCGGACGCTGCCCCACCAGGCGCCGGCGGCCATGTCCAGGTCGTCGTCGCCGTCGATGTCCTCCAGGGAGACCGCCGACATATTGCTCGTGTTCTGGGACTGCCAGCACTGCTCGAAGTCGGGTCCGCACCACGCACGGATGTATTGCCCGCTGCCGAGCTGCGAGTTTTCCGACACGGCTATATCCAGCCACCCGTCGTTGTCGATGTCTCCCCAGTCGAGCGAGTTGGCCGAGAAGCCACCGCCGGAGGCGCTCCAGACCGGCGAAGAATCCAGTACGCCATCGTGGTTCAGATAGAGGGTATGACCGGTGCCCGCGTTGGCCAGGACCAGGTCCAACCAGCCGTTCTTATCGAAGTCCGCCCAAACCGTGTCGACGGTCGCGCGGGCGGTCTCGGCGGTCCAGGCCGGCTGGGAACCGAAAGATCCGGTGCCGTCGTTCTCGTACACCCTGGAGTAATCCGAGTCGCCGTAGGGATTGCCCGCGGTCACCGCCAGATCCAGGTCGCCGTCCAGGTCCATGTCTCCGAAGGCGCAATGGAGCGAGTTGAAGCCGGTCTGGGTCCAGGCGGGAGAGGATCCGAGGGTTCCGTTATCGTTCATGAACAACTGGATGCCCGATCCGCTCCCGATGAAAACCGACACGGCCACGTCCACCCACCCGTCGCCGTTGACGTCTCCGACCGCCAGGAAGGCGTAGTAGTAGTTCTGGGAAGACTGCCAGACGGGCGTCGGCCCGAACGTGCCATTGTCATTCTCGTAGACCACCAGCTTTCCGGGATCCATGTCATTGCCGTAGGACACCACCAGGTCGGCGTCCGAGTCCCCGTCGATGTCCGCCCAGCCGAGTCCGGTGGCGTAGCCGTAGTCCGCGGACACCCAGGCGGCGGCGGTCTGAAGCTGTCCCCAGGGATCGTCGCCGCATTCGGGCTCGGTGTCCGCGCCGGAGTCCCCGCCGTCCTTCGGACCCGTATCCGCCAGACCGGAATCCCCGGCGTCTCCCGGGCCCGTATCCGCCGGACCGGAATCCGCGACGTCTCCCGGGCCCACTTCCACCAAGCCGGAGTCCGCGGCGTCTCCCGGGCCCGCATCCACCGGGCTTGACTCTCCGGCATAGTGAAAGCCTTCGTCCGCCGGCGGCGTCCCCGAGTCCGACGCGTCGGTTCCGCCGCCGCAGCCTGCCGTCACTACAAGGATCAACCATATATGAAAACCGCGTATCATGACCCGTTCTTTTCTTTTTTCGGATTTACCGCAGATAAACTGTCGAGCGGAATACCGGCTTCCCGGCATAGCTATTTTAAACGGCTCAGTCGACGGGTTTGTCCTCGCCTTCGCTCACCGGAAAGCGAGCGTTCCAAGCCATTACCATCGGGATCAGTGAGACCACCATGGCGAATATAAAAAAGGTCTGATAGCCGAGCCACTCCTGCAACGCGCCGCTGACCATGCCGGTCGACATCATGCAAAGACCCATGATCCCGGTGGCGAAGGCGTAGTGCGCCGTCTTATACGGTCCGGGCGCCATCTGTTGCATCATGTACAGCATGTGGCCCACCGAGCCGAAGCCATAACCGAATTTCTCGATCGTCACGGCGATCGAAATCGCCCATAAACTCTCGGGGAGAAACTGACTCAGGTATAGATAGGTAACGTGCGGGATATTGAGCGCCACCACCAAAAAGAAAAAGGAACGTCGAAGACCTAACCGAGCCGAGAATAACCCCCCGACGAGAGCGCCGACGATAAAGGCGACGGTGCCGTAGGTGCCGTTGATATTGCCCAACTGAACGTTATTCAAACCGAGTCCGCCCAGGTCGCGCGAATCGAGTAGAAAAAGCGGCCCGATTTTGTCGATAAAACCCTCGCCGAAGCGATAAAAATAGGCCATCGCGATCATCATCCAAATGCTCTTCTTGCGAAAAAAACTGACGAAGGCATCGGTAAAGGTACCGAGCGCTTCAGTCACGTTCGCGGGAGTATCCGCCGCGCGACCGCCCGTCGGCAGCACCTTTAGATGCCACACAAATGCCAACCCCATGAACGCGGCGAGAATCCCCATCACGACCATCCAAGCGTGGACCCAATCGAGCTTCATGTCGCTGTGTAAAATCCCGGTGAAGGTGACCAGCAAACCGGAAGAGATAACGCGGCCGAGATTCCAGAAAATGCCCTGGATACCCACGTACAACGCCTGCTCCTTATGATCCATCGAGCTGATGTACACGCCGTCAGCGGCGATATCCTGGGTGGCCGAGGCAAAACCGGTAATCCAAAAAAACGCAATGGTCCATGGAAGATAGTCGCCGAGAGGCAGCGCCAGGGCCACACAACCCAACGTGACCATCATCGCGAGCTGCATCGTCAATACGAAGAACTTTTTAGTCCGAAACATCTCGACGATCGGAGCCCACAACGGTTTCACGACCCAGGGAAGATACATCGATCCCGTGTACAACGCGATTTGCGCGTTGCTGAGCCCGAGATTCTTGTACATGATCGCCGAAACCACGGTGACCGCGATCATCGGGGTCCCCATGGCTAAATACAGCGACGGCACCCACAAGGCGGGATGTGCCCGTTTGGTCTTCGGGTCGGAGCCCGGCGATTGCGCCGGCGTTTGCTGAGTTGAAGCGTCCATATGCTGTCTATGATCTTTCCGCGCGACCTATTTGATCTATTTACTCGCCTGCTCGTCCAAAAACGCTGTAATCCAAGCAAAAACCGCGTTCCAGTTTATCGCGATTTCATTGGTCGACCAGGACTCGATGTGATCGATAAAACATTTTTGCGGCGCGCGACCGACGAGTCCCGCAGCGCGTGCATAGGGATCTTGTAACGAGGAATTAGGTCCCCCCGAGACCGCTCCCGGAGGCGCCGGCGGGTTGCTGCTCTTGATCTGATGCGACCAAAAACGATGGTGAGGATTGCGTAAGGGCCGATCCCCATAACCGGTCACGTAACATTGATCCATGGGGTTGCGCCCCATAATGTAGTCCATGCCGACCGCAACGTTGTTCAAGTATTCAATCTCCTTGGTAAAGTCATAAGCCAACGCGATAAGCAAAAGGTTGTTCAAGATAAAAGAATTTGAGCCCCATGGATATTGATTGTCCGGTCCGGGTTTAAACGGCACGCGATAGCCCTCGGAATCGATCAGCTTCACATAAGAGTCGGCGGTGTTGATCAGATTCCGCCGCATGGCCTCAACCTCTTCCGCGGGTAAACGATTGGGAACCACGGCAAGCGAAATCGTGCCCAAAGTCTCGGTGTTCTGCCATGTCATCGAGGTGCTCATGCCGGCTTCGCTGGCTTGCGGCTTTAAAACCTCCGCCGCCGCTTTGAAATATTGAGACTGATTAACCATATAATCCCGATAGATATCCTTACCGCTGGTGACAAACAACTCCGCGGCCGCCCAATAAAATTCATCTTGCACGTGCGAATCGTCGTAGGCTCCGCCTCCGACCGACTCCTGGGCCGTTATCAGACGATCGGGGTTTTCTTGCGCCGCCGCCCAGGCACGCTCGGCGGCAGTCAGGCATTTCGCCGCGAACGCGGGATCGATATCTTTATAAATCCGGGCGCACTGCGCGGCGGAAGCGGCAAGATTCAAGGTCGCCGCGGTGCTGGGTCGCTGGAGGTATCGAGTCATCTTATCCTCGTGAGGGGCGACGCCGAGCTCGGTCCAGTTCTCGTCGTGGATCTTATGGTGCGCCATACCCGCCAGCGGCATTCCTTCGGGAACCTGCATTTTCAACATAAATTCCATCTGATAGCGGGCCTCATCTAGCAAATCCGAGACCCCGTTGCGGTTCTCCGGAATATTCATCCGTCCGTCGGCGAAATCCTCGCTGTTCGTCCCTAGGTATTTCGCGCGTTCATACATATTAAAAAGCGTCCACAGCGAAATACCGCCGTTGACCACGTACTTTCCGTGATCGCCCGCGTCATACCATCCGCCCGATACATCCAAGCTATAGTTGCATCCGCTATTCGGGGCGCAGGCGACTTTCTTATCGCCTAAATGGCCGGCCGGTCGCGTCCAACACTTCTGGCCGGCGTAGGGCAGCTTAATCTCAATCCCGCTTCGATTGTGATAGAAGTAGGCCAGAGCGTCGTATTTCATCCGGTGGTATATCCGCGCGTCGATGTCAAAGGGATGGCTGCGAAAACCGCCCGCTTGTAACACCAGCCCGCGCATCGGCTTTTGAAACGCGGAGAAGTCTATCCAATGTAAAGAATCTCCCGAAGCCGTATCGCGGCCGAAAACGCCGGTCATGCCGGAGGATACCTCGGCGCCGCTCGCATCCAGTAGCTGCCAGCGTAGAGGCGCGGTCGACTCGCTTTTCATCACCGCGATCTTCTTCAAATTCGGCAAATACCCCTGCTGGTTAACAAAAATATTAGCCGAAGAAGGTTGCGTCGATTCCTTTGCTACGCGAATAAACTCCGGATCGGCGAGCACCACATCGTCGAGGCAGACGCGAAACGGTGTTTTTGCCCGCGCGAGCGCTCCTCCCATATGAAAGGTGAACTCTGCCGTCGGATCGTCTTTCTCGGACATCCGGAAAAAAGCGGTGAAGACTCGCGGCGTTGGTGTAAGCTCGATGGTCTCGAACCAATATTCCGCGTACGGCGGACCGGCCATACCGACTTTGGGACGAACCTTGGTATTTTCGGAAGCCCAGGCGGTATAGCGTATCGAATAGCTATGACCGCGCTGGATCACCATTTCGCGGTGCCGTACTTGTGCGTCCCAGGCGTTGTTACCTTGATTCGTCACCTCCAGGCAGTAAGCGCCGTTTTCCACAAAGGCCTGACCGCTCCCGGGAGCCGTGAACGAGCTGGTCCAGGGAAGGCTGGAACCGTCGTCGAACGTCCCATTGCTCAGCAGGTTATGCGGATTGCCGGGATCAGACGAGGTAAGCGGCACCTTTGGTCCGGTCGTCAGAGGAGGCTTCAGACAGCCGTTCAGTATCATCATAAAAAGAACAAAACCGAATATACGCACGATCGAAAACCGGTTAAGTGGAAAGGTTTCTGCGGTATATGCGCTCATGGCGACCTCAATTGGTTTAGATAACGATAACTGGAGAAGCTATCTTACTCGAATAAAAGTAAAATAAAACTTTTAAATCTACGAACTTCGAAATAAATTTCGAGCCGTCACATACTTCTTTTCAGGATATGATTCGGACCCGCTCGGCTCGAAAGGTTTTACGATCGAAACTCTATTCGGTCTTGAAGCTATCGGATAATACGTTAGATATAACAGAAACGCCGTTCCGGCGGGCGCCTGGACAGGCACAGCGGTTTCACGATTCTCGGACGAAGCTGCTCTCTCCGCTTCAGCCGCCCACGAAAGCAACCGAGGCGTTAGGATCGTTGAACTACTCTTTTTAAGTCAGTTCGTCGTTTTCTTCGCCCGGATTGCTACCGATAGTACATCCCGCTCCGGACGTGGCCGTGGTAGAACCATCCTATGGAGCCTCTTGCAGGCTGTTGATACAAAAATCATAGTTTACGGCGCTCGTAGCCAGACAGGGAACCAATACCATGACGGCAACTATCGGCTGCTTGCTATAGGCCGTGCCGTTGCCGCCCACCCAGCACTCGGTATTAAAGTCGCTGTAGGGGATAACGCCGCCGTTCCCGGAAATGACCGCGCACCACCGATCGTTGGGGTCGGTAGCGCCGTTCGGCCCCTGAATTTGCAAGCGAAGCTCTGAAGCCCCGGGATTACTGACGGATATGCTGATACCGCTTCCCGACGGAGTTACTTCTAACGTAGGCGGGTCGGCGCCGGTATCCTGGTTGATGTTCCAGCCCAAAATCGCCAGATTCGCGTAGTTAACCGAGTCGGGCTCTACGGTTCCGGAGACACATAACGGGAAACCGGCCTGGCTGCTCAAGTCTTCGGGAGTGATGGTCGCGCCGCTCGGCGCGGCAGTCCAAGCGAACCCTTTCCAACTTCCGCTGGTGATATATCCCCCGCCGGATACCGGGGCTGCATCGCTTCCGCCGGTGGTCGCCACGGTTCCCGATGAGCCGGAGGTTCCCGTGGAGCCCGAAATTCCCGATGAACCGGAGGTTCCGGTAATACCGGAGCTGGAGGCTCCCGTGCCGCCCGAGCCGGAAGTTGCAATCCCGGTTGTACCCGACCCTCCGGTGAACGAGCCGCCACTACCGCTGACTCCGCTCGGGCTGCAAATCGCTCCCGAGCACACGCCGCTGCAAATTCTGTTACAGCCGCCGCAATGAGAAGGATTGGTCGTAATATCGACGCAAATCCCGTTGCACAAAATCCATCCGGTCGGGCATCCGCCATTTGAGGGAGAATCGCTCGACGAACACGACCAGACGGAAACCGCGGACAAGGCCGACATCAGACCCCAAAACAGAACCCATTTAAACTGGTTAGCCCTACGCATGAAAATCTCCTGAATTAGAGTTCGGGTAAACGAGCGGGCGACCACTCGTTGAAAAATATCCTGTGCTTAATGTGGTAAGGTCGCGGGTTAACGGGTCATTTTCGCCTCAAGTCGCGTAAACTTCGCGGGCGAGGACGGTTTCGATAGCGATATCGCGCGAATTGCGGTCTCGCCAAACCATTACTAGCGGTCGCTTACCATGGCTGAATCCGCGGTTCCCGCTTGTCGTGAATTTAGGCGACCGCCCGCTTGAATCACATATGCCCGCGCGCGGTCGTTCTTTTTGGAATGCCGGTGCGGATTTCTTCACCGCGGCGGGCCTCCGCTTAATGCCCAAAAACAAAGTCTCGATGCCACGCCGAACATCGCTACTGCGTCGCTCGGCGTCAAGCCAGGTTCGTGAGCGAATCTCCCCCGGCGGATATTGCCCGTTGGACGAAACTTGCCCGACATCGTCTTTCGTCCGATTGCCCAACGCGACATCCCTAGCCCAACTTATCACAATAACTTCCAGCTTGAGCGTCATCTTATAGTTCTACTATAATTATTTTCGCGAAATCGCTCTTGGCATGATTAATGAGTATTCATTTATCGCTCTCGAGTACTCAGTCAACACATGAAGGCTTCACTCGTATCCGCGACCGCATCACTCTCTCTCTCTTTTCGTTCTATTTCCAAGCTCCGGCCATTCTGTACTCGAGTACCCGTGCGCCGCGTTTCAACCGCATCTACGCCATCAGATAGCGAGTAGTGATAAGAGAAAATCCGACGCCCAATCGTGTCGACGAAGCAGCCTATTCTGAACAAAGCCTCTTTGTTTACTTTATGTATATCAACGCGCCGATTCTCGTCGCTCTGTTTTTCATAGCGTGTAGCGGTAAAAACCAGGTCTCGGTTTGGTCGCTCCCTACGAAAGAGGACGCGAGTCAGCGAGAGCTATCTCTCGATGCGTCACCTTTGACGATTGACAATGCGCGCCAACGGCGCCCATCCCCTGATGCGTCAACTCAAGCGACAGTCGATTCCAGACAACAGCAGCTTTCCGCTGATTCATCAGCTCAGAATATGGATGTTTCTGTTGCCGACATCGATCCGGTTACCGGGGATATCGATACGGCGATTGACGACATCGATGCGGATACCGCCGACATCCCATTGACCGACAGTTCTGTGGACTCGATTAATCCAGATATAAAAACACGCCGTCTAAGGCATGTAATAGACAACGGGCTCAACGCCGAGCCGGGACGGGTGATCGAGGAAGGTAAGTTTTTATATTGTGCTCCCGGCCTTCCCGAGGGATCCGTTGTTTACCGCAGCGCGGACGGTGGAGAAACCTGGACGCCGATAAGTAAACCAGGAATCAACGGTAACTCGGCTAACGTGACCTCGACCTCACTTGTTTGGTTTAAAGGAAAGCTATACGTTGGGACGTGGCAGGAAAAAATCGCAGGTGTAGCTCAGCTTTTTCGCGCTAACGCCGATGCGGAAAACGCGAGCGAGATCGTTTGGGAAGCGATCACGACCGACGGCTTCGGTAATGAAAATAACGACGGCTTTACCAACGCCATAGTGTTTGATGGATACCTTTATATCGGCTGTTACAACCTGATAGAGGGATCAGAGATATGGCGTAGTGCAAGCGGAGATCACGGCTCCTTCTCTATGTGTATTACAAAAGGGTGGGGTCGCAGCGATAATAGCGATACCACTACTTTTTACGTTTACAACAATAGACTATATGCAGGCACTGAAAGCGTTCGCGGCTTACCTACTTCTTGGAAAGGCACGGCGCTTTATAGCACGGCCGGCGGTTCCGGACCGTTGACCTGGACAAAAGACAGTCCGGACGGATACGGGGATCAGTCCAATACCAATACCGGAGCGCTCTCTGTTTTTAAAGATCATATGTACGCGTGCACCTGGAACGGTTTTGGCATGCAAATATGGCGAACACCGATGGTCGGCACGCCATGGACTTGGACGAAGGTTTTTACCGACGGTGGAGACAGTACCGACAACGATGTGTGTCAAGCGCTTATTGTTTTGGACGACCGTATATTTTTCGGCAGCGTGGGAACCTATTTCTCTGATCCCCAGACAGGCAGGTTTTACGGCTCCGAAGACGGCGTCAATTGGACCCGAATCGAGCGAATCGGTTTTCTTGAAGCTCCCATGGTCGGCATTATCGGTATGTCCTTAATCGACGATAAGATAATAATCAGCGTCATGGGCTCCCCGGGTCTCCAAGCGCCGGGGCAGCAGTGGGTTTACGAGTAAATGTCTCTGGGTCGACCCTACTACGGGGTTGGAAAATTCCCGCTCATCGCGAGCACGCATAAGAGCCCGACCGTGGATGGGAAATAGGTGTGATTGAAATCTCCGTATTCCAAGATGTCGAGCACGGTCCGGAAAACGCGATCGCGAATCTTGTTTCCGGTAGTACCACCGACCGCCATACCGGCGACGCCCATCGGTCCAATAAACGACGCCTGCATGTCCTTCGCGTTGGTCGCGACGCTACCGGAGGCCTTATCCCAACCCGCTTTTAATAGATCAATGGTATCGCCGTTATCGTACTTGGCGCCGAAAAAGGAGATGATACTGTTAAGAGCCGTGCTCGCGTCAGAGCCTCCCCCGGTGCATACGTCGAGACCGAGTCGCCACGGCACGCGCGCGGCGTCGTATCCATAAACGATTCCCGGTAACTGGCTGGTGACCTGCGCGTCGCCTTTATCCGAGGGCACACCGGTATTGGCGTCAGCCCAATCGGTAGGTAATCCCGCGGTCGCAGCGCTGACATTAGTATTGACCAACTGGTATCCTTTGGAGATTACAGCGGCGAAACCGGTAAACTTACGATAAGCCGCGGGCGCGAAGTAGGAAGGATTGAAAGGACCGCGCCAGTTGCTGCCTCCCTTTATCACGCTGTTGCCGTCGACATCTTTGGCCAGTATGGCTCCCGCCATGGAATCGGCGGCGGATTTATACCCCCCGCTCGGCCATTGGGCGTTCGCCATTAATAGAGCGTACGCGATGTCTTCATCGCCGTCGGTCGCCGAGCCCGATCCGTTCGGCTTCCAGGTCATGAGCCCTTCGTAGAGGTGACTCGTAACGTAGTTCCACATCTTGTCGAACGAGGCCTTGTCGCCCATGGCGGCGGTGATCATCATGCCGTAACCCATGGCCTCAGAGGTGGTGACTCCGTTTTCTTGCTCCGGCGCGATCACCTTGAGGTCGCTCCCCTCACTGCGCACGAAGTGTTTGGTCCAGCGTTTGTACGCTTGACTAATCGCGCTGTTGAAGTTGGCAGCGTTCGTGGCGATGGAGCAGGAACCGCCGGTTTTGTTCTGCGGGAACGGATTGGCCGTACCGGAATCCGATTCAAAGGTTTCGGTGTTGGGACATTCGCCGGCGATAAACTGAAGGTCATCCACCCAAAAGTCAAAGGCGGCCGTGGTAGGGATCTTCACGTACTCTCCTTCCGCGGGATAGGTGCTTACGCTCCAATCTTTAGCCTGATTGAATTGGAACTGAATTTTCAGCATGTTCGCGGCGATGCCTTCGCGTTGCGCGTTGGACAGGTTACTGGGCAGCGAAAGAGGATACAAATCTCTGTCAAAGCAGAGAGTGATTTCCTTCCAAGTCGTGGACAACTCCAGATCTTCCTGTAAAAACCGCCCCATATGTTGATAGCAGGGGCGCGCCGCTTTTTCAGTTGTGCCCGGCGTATCTGTGCAGTTGCCGCTAGACCCGGTGCCTTCAGTATCCGGGGTAGAGATGTTCACCCGCACCGGCGAGTTGGCGGCGTGCGTGGGCCCGAGCTTGGCCCTGAAGCGGATGCCGATATAATTTTTTGTATTCGGATAAACCTCGGGTGCGGTCGCGGTTCCAGCCATATGCGTGAGGCCGATTCCAACCCATCCCGTGGTCGCCGCACCCCAACCGCTACCTTGAGTATGAAGCGCGTATTTTTGGCAGTTAGCTGTCTCTCCCGAGCTCTCGACGGTCAGGGTTTGAGTGCCGACCGCTCCGCCCGAGGCGCCGTTGTGAAATGCTTCCCAAGTCCCGTTCACGCCGGTTGTCGGCAGAACCGCGGGCGTTCCCGAGCCTTCTTCAAAGTCCGATATCATATCCTCGCCCGCCGGGCAATCGCTCGGCCTCGGCCCCGCCGGAATCTGCTCATCAGTACCTCCTGATCCGGCACCCCCCGCGGACGAGCCCGCGTTCGGGACTCCGGATCCGCTCTGCCCGCCCGAACCCGTACCCCCGGCTCCGCTCTGCCCGGCGCCTTCACGCGGCGTGCAAACGCCGCCGGCGCAGGTGCCGTTGCATACTCGGTTACAGCCGCCACAATGCGACGGGTCGGTTGCGGTGTTCACGCAAGAGTTACCGCACGCCGTTAGACTCGCCGCGCAGGCTACCGCGCAGGTGCCATTATTGCAAAACGGCTTATCCGTGCCACAGACGTTGTTACACGCTCCGCAGTTGAACGGATCGGTTTTTAGATTCGCGCAAACTCCGGCGGTACACTCTTCCGAGCCGGGGGCACATACGCACTCGGACGCCTGGCAATACATTCCCGTGGGGCAAGATCTGCCGCAAGCTCCGCAGTTGTTCGCGTCCCTATCCGGATAGGTACAGGTCTTCTGTCCATCGGAAGTCGGACATAGTAGCTGACCGGGCTCCGGACAACTCTCATCTGAATCAGACGAACAGCCGCTGCATACGAACGCAACAGCGACTGCAACCATGAACGCGAATCTCCAACTAAGAGCGTGTTTAATACGTTCCTCCGCTCGTCTTTCGAGCGGGTCGGCCTGATCTGCGGCGTCGCTCGCTCCTCGAAATAGCGCTGCTAGTCCTTCGTCGCGGCTCCTTGCATCTTGGACCGTCGCGCTCCGAAATAC
>JAFGIB010000027.1 GCA_016929805.1 Deltaproteobacteria bacterium
AAGGACGCGCGGAACTTTTTTTGGGCCGCAGCTTAGTGCACCCTAAGTGAGGTCCAAAAAAAGTGAGCACGCCCTTAGTTCGCGCTGCTTTTCGCGAGCGAAGCCGGTTTACGCCGACGGAGTTTTTGCAACGTTAAGGTAAATATCAGGGCAGGTGTATCCTGTTTGTCGGGTCGTGACAGATACCGCAGTCGTCAACCGTGGAGTGGCTTCCCGGGGATGAGCAGACGGAAACCTCGCATTTGCTTACACAAGCGATATAGGGTGCGTTTATTACGTCTAAGAATTGAAACATCCCGCCCGAACCGGTGACCGCCGTAACTGCGGCGCCGCTTTTCGGAGTGAGCGTAAGCGTCGCCCGGTCTACCGGTGTGTCGCTGGTTATACCGTCGTAAACAAACCCGCCGATATACGAGCTGTCGTGACACATTCGGCACGAGGAGTCGAACGTGGTGTCATGCACTCGCGGCCCGCCTGAAGGGAGGTTTTCGCAGGGTAAGTCGGCGGCGCTACTTTTTTGAGGTAGGTATAGATGAGCATCGGCCCGGCCGTGACAATTGCTCGACTGGCAGTCCGTGCTGGTATGGGCGGTTTGGGCGCATTCGGTCGACGGGCACTTGCTCACGCAAGGCGTAAAAGGTGGGATGATGTTTCCGCTAAAAGTATTATCGCTCAGTAAAACGAAAAAGCCGTCGCTGCGCGTTATCGCCTCCAAGGTTGTTCCGTCGCTGCTGGTAACGGTGACCGTGGCCCCTTGCACGATTTCGTCGCCGGTCGGATTGTTGTAAACCCAGCCTCCAACCCAGTTGGCGTGACACAATTGAGTATTACAGCTTTGATAATCGTAGTTCCCCCAATGTGGTTTTTCGCCCGTATCCGGTCTGGCTTCGACGCAAGGCACGGGATCCGGGTCCGGGCTTCCAAAAGGCGCGCAGGAAAAGCAGACAAGCAGCGGTAAGTAAAAAAGCTTTTTTTCTATTATCTTTGATCTAAACCAAGAATGCGGCATGGTTACTATCTATATCCACGTAAGATAGTTTGGGAGCGTATCTTCTCAATAATCGGTGGCGAAACAGCCTGGGAACGCGCGCGTATAGGTTCGCTCTTGGTTAGTATTGATATAACAACTCGCCCCTGCCCTTGCCCCTGCCCAAGTAACTCAAGAATGAGAAACGTGTTGATTTCAGCACGATTGCACCACGTAAGGAAAGTTCTCCCGGTAACAAGAAACGGGCAACGGCATGGGCACGGGCAAGTTGAGCTGCTTTCAGGTATTTTCATCTGCTCGCCACGACTTTTTGAGAACGTACCACAGAGCCGGCTGAAACCGGGCGTCAAACAGACGCGCCTCAAGCGTCGCGCCAGGCCATGATCTCGGCGTGATCGATAACACCTTGCTGCTCGTAGCTATAGTTTTGCACGCTCGAAATCCAACCGGGAAATGCCAGCTCCAAAGCTCGTACGATCTGCGGTTGTTCCCAGACCCCCATATTATAGACCGCGCCTCTCGCACGAACCGCGGTGCCGAATTGCTTTAGTATGCATAACCCCGTGACGTCGGCGGCAATCGCGTCCCTACTCGCAACCACGATCTTCGGTTCACCAGGAGTTGATCCGGCGCCTATCGTCGGACCTCCTGTTAAAATGGCTCTGCTCGCGTCCAGGATAACGAAATCCTCTTGTTTCGCCAGATGTAGCTCGGCCAACCTGGCTCCGATAGTCCTCGTACTGTGGTCGCGACCGGTCGGAATAATTCCGTACCAATTTTTAAACGCCAATGAGAAGTTCGCGATCCCGTGAGTTTTACAGACCGGCATATTGATAACGTAATCGGCGTCTAGCACGGTTCGATAAACCAACATGCTATCGGGCCAGACGGAAGCGCCGGCTGGATTTACTCTTTCGGTTTCAGTACCCTGCAGGGACAACGCCTCGGCTCCCTCTTCCGAGCATAGCGCCGTTACGCCAAGATCGTTCATCGCGCGCATTCCCGAGGTCGCGAAGCCGTCTTCCGCGACGACAATCCTCGCCGCGCCTTTGGCTTTGACCGCCTGAATCGCGGCGCGGATAACCTCCACATTGGTGGTTTCGGGATGCGGAGTACTGGAGATGATATTCGGCTTAAGCAGAACCGTTTTGCCGGTGAGGTCTGGCAATCCGCCCGCCAGCTCAATCGCGTCTCGCGTCGCCTTGGCCCAATCGCTATCGCGTACCATGCCCACAAGCGCGCTCCCGCTGCCGCCCGATCCGCCACTTCCCGCGGCGCCCGAGCCTGCCGCGCCTCCCGCCTCGCCCGTTCCGGCTACGCTTCCCGCGCTTCCCGCCTCGCCCGTTCCCGCAACGCCGCCTCCGCTTCCGGCGGGACCTGAGCCGCCGATGCCCCCGGACGCGGGCGTTCCTCCGGTTATGATCCCGCCGCTTCCAGCTCCTCCCTGACCTCCTCCACCCGCCGACGAACCGCCGGTAACGAACGCTCCGCCGCTACCGCCCATTGCGCTACCACCCGTTGTTCCACCTGGTACATAGCTTCCCGCGACACCCGCGCCCCCCTGACCCGATACCCCGACTTGTGGCGCTTGACGGGGTTCTTTATCGCTACATCCAATTCCGACCGCAGCGACCGCTCCCGCCGACGCTTTCAGAAAGTCACGACGCGTAAAGGTCTTCGTTCTCTTTTTTGGCATGGATAACCTCCAAATAAGCGCAAATTTCGTACAGATACGTATAGTAACATACTCCGCGGTCCATCAAAACCGGAACCGAAACAGCTCTATTTCGTCTTTCGACCGCAGTGCCGGCCGATCACCGCGTATCGAAAGCTCGCGGGCCTCGCCCCGCAGAGCATTAACTTGAACCCAACGCGCTTTGACAATATTGTCTTTACCCGTTTCTCGGTGCTCCTTTGACTCTATAAAACTAAAAATAAAACGGTTGAGGAATAGGACAATGGCTGATTTCACCTTGGATGAAGATCAACAACAAATTCAGGACACTATGCGAAAATTCGCGAATAAGCAGCTCAGGACTGTAGCTAGGCAGTGCGATGAAAACTACGAGCTTCCGCGAGAGGTATTGGACCGGGCGTGGGAGTTGGGGTTTTGCCCGAATGCGATTCCCGAAAAGTACGGCGGATACGAGATGGGCCGTTCGGTGCTGAATACCGCGATCATGGTGGAAGAGCTTGCTTACGGCGACGCGAGCCTGGCCATGGGCGCTCTGTGCCCGGCGTTGATGATGATGCCGATTTTGGAGTTCGGAACCGAAGAGCAAAAAGCGGAATGGTTGCCGAAATTTTGCGGGGAGCGCTTCTACCCCGCGACCGCGGCGGTGATGGAGCCTCGCATCAATTTTGATGTATTTAAACTTCGTACCACGGTGGAGAGAAGCGGAGACACGCTGATCCTGAACGGCGAAAAGTGCATGGTTCCGATGGCGGGCCAAGCCAATGAAATTCTAGTATACGCCACCAACGCCAAGGGGGGAGGTCCCCAGTCGGTGGAGGCGATCATCGTGGACAGAGATACGCCGGGTATGCGAATCGGCGAACGGACAAAGTACATGGGTCTTAATTCCCTACCGCTTTTTCCCGTTGTACTTGACGAATGCGTGGTTCCGCTATCGCGGCGGCTCGGAGGTGAAAGGGGGATAAGTTTCTCGCGTGTTATCAACCTCGGCCGAGCACTGCTCAGCGCGATGGCGGTCGGCCTCTCGCGCGCCTCTTACGAATACGCGTTGCAATACGCTAGAGAAAGAGAGGCGTTTGGAGAGCCTATCGCAAGCCGGCAAGCGATCGCCTTTATGTTAGCCGAATCGGCCATGGAGATCGACGGGATGCGACTATTGGCCTGGCGCGCGGCGTGGCGTCTCGAACGAAACGAGGACGCGACCCGCGATGCAACTCTGGCCAAGATGTACTGCTCCGAGCAAACCATGAAAATCGTAGACTACGGGGTTCAAATCCTGGGAGGCCACGGTTACATCCGCGAACATCCGGCGGAAATGTGGTTTCGAAACGGCAGGGCCTTTGCCGCGCTGGAAGGCCTCGCGATCGGATAACGGGCAGATATAACGACCGAAAACCGACCAAGGTGCACAACCGGGAGCGGTTTATTAGGAGAAATGAGATGATCGACTTCAGTCTTACAAAACGGGAACGAAAACTTCAAAGGATGGCCAATGACGCGGCGAGAAAACTCATCAGACCGATCGCTCGCTATTACGACGACTATGAGCACGAGCACGATGAAATTAAGGAAAGGGACGCCATCAGGCAGGCGCAGGCCGATATCGGAATGCAGTCGCTAACCCTATTGCGGCAGCTCGGCAAGGAACCGGGGACCGATCTTTCGGGAATCGTCGCGACCGAGGAATACTATTGGGGCGACGCGGGCGTGAGCCTCGGCGCGCCCAACGTCGGGCTGGGAAACGCGGCGATTTTCGCCGTGGGCACCAAAGAACAGATCGAGCGTTTCGGCCGAAAGTACACCGCCATGGCCATCACCGAGCCGGGCGCCGGCTCGGATTCGGCGGCTATCCGCGCGACCGCCAAGCTCGACCAATCGACCAACGAATGGGTGCTTAACGGAGAGAAGATCTTTGTCACGGGAGCGGACCGATGCGAGGCGGTCGTGGTTTGGGCCTCGCTTGACCGCAGCCAGGGTCGCGCCGCGATAAAAAGCTTCGTCGTGGAAAAAGGAACGCCGGGATTTACGCTGACAAAGCTGGAAAACAAGTGCGGAATCCGGGCCTCGGACACGGGCTCCTTCGCGTTGGAAGATTGTCGCATTCCCTACGATAACATCCTCGGCACGCCCGAAATCAAAGTGAAAAAAGGCGGTTTTCAAGGGGTAATGAAGACCTTTGACATGACCCGCCCCCTGGTCGCGATCCAGGCGATAGGCGTTGCCCGCGCGGCCTTGGACTTTACCAAGGAAAAGCTGGAAGTCGCCGGTTACACTTTCCCTTACGATCGACCGCTCGGCGAGTTGTCGGTGATTCAACATACGGTTTTGGAGATGGAAGCCAACCTGGAGGTCGCCCGTTTGCTGACCTACCGGGCGGTCGCGATGATGAACCAGGGACTTCGCAACAGTCTGGAAGCCTCGATGAGCAAGGCCAAGGCCGGCCGTTCCGCGACCCTGGTGACCCAAAAGTGCGTGGCGTTGCTCGGGCCACTTGGATACTCACGCGAGTGGCTGGTCGAAAAATGGATGCGCGACAGCAAAATAACCGATCTATTCGAGGGAACGGGTCAGATTCAAATGCTGATCATCGCCCGCACAATTTTAGGCTTCCAGCGAGAACAGCTCAAATAAATAAATTACTCCGACTCAAACAGTAGGTCATAACCCGCATATTTTCGCAGATTGATCACGCACTTATCCAAAATCAAGTACTGCCCCTTAATTCCGAGAAGGGTCCCTTGTAGCAAACCCTTCTTATCGAGATTATGCGACGCGACTTTGCGGGGGTATTGCAGTACCGGATAGTCGATCGACCGCGGCTCGGTCTCGATTTGCTCTACACCGGGCAACTGCTCGCTCGGGTGTTCGCGGCGATAGCGTTCGAACAACCGGTCCCTTTCCCGCACCAAGTCCAACCGCTGTGGCGTTCCCTGCAGCATTTTTCGCCAATCGGTCCGATCCGCGATGTAACTTTTATAGGCGACCTCCGCCAAACCCGATTCGTAACGACTCGATACCGAGCGAATCAGTAGCCCCTGAGACGCGCCCTGGTCGATCCAGCGCGTGATCGGCTCGGTGCCGCGGCAAATACCCACTTTAAGCCCCGAGGAATTGGCCAAATAGACGTAATGCGGAACCATGCAGTGTCTCTCGCCCCATTGCGGCTCGCGGCAGGTGCCGCGACGGTAATGACAAAGCTCGGGTTTGACGATGCATAAGTCGCATTGCGCCAAGCGCGTGAAGCACGAATAACAGTAACCCTGATTAAAGCTCTTTTTAGTAGGACGATGGCAATTAATACAGTAAATTTGCCCTTGAAAAGAAAGACGAAGAAAACGGCCGAGATACGAATTCACAGCTAGCATCTCATCGCCAACCGGTAACTCGTAGCTAACCGGAGAGTCATAGCTGACCCGCATCTTTTGAATCGGACCTTGGAGCCGCATCTCGGCAGTGTTACACCCTTTGGGTGGCGATTTCCAGACCGCCTATTTGCCCCGAATGCTGCAGAAACTCCGTCGACGTAAACCGCTTGGTTCGCGAAAAAGAGAACGAATCGAGCCCGTGCTCATTTTTTTCGACCTTACTTGAGGTTCACAGATCTCGCTTACAAAAAGGGTCCCGTGCAGGTTTATCTCAACGAATTTATCGCATTTCCACTCGACGTTTTTTGCGATATTGGGATTGTATCGGAAGAGAGGTGCTCAGATGCCAGTAGGCTTAATTTACGATCCGATCTTTCTAAAACACGATACCGGCGCTCACGTGGAAAACCGAAATCGCTTGATCGCCACGGTCGATTTACTGCGCGCTTGCTCGCTATTGGAGAAGTTGGTCAAGATTGAGCCGAGGCTCGCGACGCAGGAGGAACTATTACTGGTGCACAGCGAAAAGCACGTGGAACGTGTTCGGTCGTGCTCCGAGGGGGGCGGATGCTGGCTCGACGGAGACACCTACGCGTCGCCCGAATCTTATGAGGTTGCCCTTTACGCGGTTGGCGGAGTACTGAACGGTTTGCAGGCCGTTATGGAAGGTACAGTCGATAGCGCCTTCGCTTTGGTGCGGCCTCCGGGTCACCACGCGACCGAGCAACGCGCCATGGGATTCTGTTTGTTCAACAACATCGCGATCGCGGCGAAATACGCGTTAGAGCGCTATAAACTGAAGAAGGTGCTGATCGTTGACTTCGATGTACATCACGGCAACGGAACCGAGGAGATCTTTTATCACGACAGGCAGGTGCTCTACTTCTCGACCCATCAATATCCCTATTACCCGGGAACGGGCTCGAGAGACGAAACCGGAACCGGAGAGGCGAAGGGCACGACCTTGAACGTGCCGATGTACCGCGGCGCGGATGACAAGAGTTACCGGGAGGTTTACGAGACCACGCTGGTGCCGGCCGCGAGAAAATTTCAACCGGAGCTGATTTTGGTATCCGCCGGATACGATGGTCACTGGGCCGATCCGTTGGCTGGAATGCAACTGTCGGTAAAGGGTTATTGCGAACTGACGGCGATCGTAAAGAATCTCGCGAGCGAGCTGTGCAACGGCAGGATGCTCTTTAGCTTGGAGGGTGGATACGATCTCACGGCGCTCTCACATTCGATTCGCGGGACGCTTGAGGTACTCATGGGTTTGCCTATCAGCGACGACCCGCTGGGGGTTGCCTAACGGTTATGACGCCTATTATCGGCGTCATGGGGTCGTCTAGCGATGCTTTCGAAGATCTCGCCGAGGCGGTTGCGATAGAGGTGGCCCGCGTGGACGCGCATCTGCTGACCGGCGGGGGCTCGGGCGTGATGGCCTCCGTGGCCAAGTTTTACAAACAGATTAAGCCAACGGGTCTGGTTATCGGCATCTTGCCCTGCGTCGCCGAAGGAGCAGGCGAGCCGCCCGTTGGATATCCGAATCAATGGGTGGACATCGCGATTCAGACCCACCTCTATCTCAGCGGCGCCCAGGGGACCTCGCCTTTGAGCCGCAACCATATCAATATCCTGAGCTCGACGGCGATCGTCGCGTTACCCGGAGGAACGGGGACGGTTTCCGAGGTCTGTCTCGCCTATCGCTATCGCCGCCCGGTGATGGTATTTCACCGCGAGGGCGAGAGCCTGTCTGGCGTTCCCGAGCAGGTGCGTCAAACCTATAAGATCGCCGTCGTGGCCGCTTTTCTCAACCACCACGCGGCGCGCTCGAACTCGGCTATCTCCACGCCCTTTAACCGCAACGGGCCCTGATAATTTAAATCCGTGCGACCGTCCCCGGTCGCATTCGCTTACCCGTACCGGCCCTCGATGTATTCCGCGGTTCTCGCTTCTCTAGGAGCGATAAAAAGGTCTTCCGTGCGCGAATGCTCTATGATCTCGCCGAGTAACATAAAAATGCAGGTATCGCTCGCGCGCCGTGCTTGCGCCATATTATGGGTCACGATCAAGATGGTATAACGCCCGCGAAGCATCCACATCAGCTCCTCGATCGCCCGGGTTCCTTCCACGTCGAGCGCCGAGCACGGCTCGTCCATCAGAATCACCTCGGGCTTGAGTGGTAACAGGCGCGCGATGCAAAGCTTCTGTTGCTGTTCGAGCTGTAGTCCCGTGGCTTTCATATTGAGCTTATCTTTGACATCGTCCCACAACCCGACCTCGCGCAACGCCGTCTCGACCGCCTGGTCGGTCGCGCTTCGGTTAAGCTCACGTCGTCTATTGTGAATCCGCATACCGAACACCACGTTTTCGTAGATCGATATGGGAAGCGGATTCGGCTGCTGAAAGACCATGCCCACGTGCTTGCGCAGCTCGACCAGCGATACATCTTCATCGTAGATATTTTTTCCAAGAATTTTTATCTCGCCGGTCGTGGTGACGTAACCGTAGCGTTCGTTCACCCGATTAAAGCAACGCAAGAGCGTGGTTTTACCGCAACCCGAGGGACCGATCAGCGAGGTGATAATGCCGTGCTCGATATCGAGCGTTACATTCTGAAGCGCCTGAAACGCTCCATACCAGAGGTTGAGATCACGAGTCGTGATCCCGGCCGGGGGTGTCGCATTCCCGGTTTGCGCAACGGATGGCGTCGCCGCCGACGGTCCTAAGCTGCTCATCCGAAGATCCCTCGCACGTATTCGTAAGTCTTTCGGCTCTTCGGCGTTTCCGAAAAGACAATCTCGTTACCTCCGACTTCTTCGATCCTGCCGTTCCAAAGAAACAGGGTTCGCTGCGCCAAGCGACGCGCTTGTTGCACCAGGTTGGTCACCAGGATGATCGTCATCTCCTTGCTAAGTTCCTTGAGCACGTCCTCGATCCGCATGGTGGTAACCGGATCGATGGCGATGGAAAATTCGTCCAAGCACAACACCTCCGGCTTGTGAGACAACGCGCGTGCGATGGTAAGACGTTGCTGCTGTCCGCCCGAAAGCTTTGTTCCCAAGCAATCGAGACGGTCCTTGACCTCGTCCCAGAGCGCGGCTTGCCTCAAACAGCGTTCGACCAGTTCGTCCAACTCGTCGCGGTCGCGCACGCCCGCCGCGCGCGGCGCAAAGGTCACGTTATCGTAGATCGTCAGCGGTAGTCCCACCGGCAAGGGCGCGACCATGCCGATCTTGCGCCGCAGCTCATAGACATTCCTGCTCTTCGTCACGTCCTTTCCGTCCACCTTCACAGCACCCCTCGTCTTGGCTTCCGGCGTAAACTCGATGGTGCGATTGATGCAGCGCAAAAGCGATGTCTTGCCCGACTGAGCCGGACCGATGACGCCGAATATCTCATGTTCGTAGACCTCGAAGGAGATGCCGTGGATGATCTCTTTTGCTCCATAGGAAAGACGCAGGTCGCAGACTTCGACTTTCTTTCTTGGGGCTGTTGCCTGGTTCATGGCCGCGCTACCACTTCTTTCGTGAACGGATATATACGCGAATGCTGATGGAAACCGCGTTGACCAAAAGCACGGTGGCGAGAAGTACTACCGCGATGGCATAGGGCAAGGCCTCAGGCGTGTTGGTTACCTGGGTGGTAACGGTGTAAAGGTGCATGGACAACGCCATGCATTGGTCCGTGATCGCATACGCAAACAGCTCGCCCTCTTCGATCTTTTTAAAGAATACGGCCCCGGTGAACATCACCGGCGCGGTTTCGCCGGCGGTGCGCGAAACCTGAAGAATCACACCCGTCAGGATGCCGCTGATCGAGTTCGGCAAAACGATACGGCGAATCGTCTGCCAGCGCGTGGCGCCGAGGTTCCAACAGGCTTCGCGAAATGAGCGCGGTACGGCGCCGAGCGCCTCCTTCGTGCTCGCGATAATCACCGGCAGGGTCATGATCGCTAAGGTGAGCGAAGCCGCGAGAATCGAACGACCGATACCCGCGAAAAGCACAAAGGCGCCGAGACCGAAAAGCGCGTGCACGATGCTGGGCACGCCAGCGAGATTCACAACCGCGAGGTTGATGATGCGCGTAAGCCAGTTATCGCGCGCGTATTCGTTTAGATATACCGCGGCAAAAACCCCGATGGGAGCGGAGACGAAAAGCGATAGGCCGACGAGGTAGATCGTCCCTAAAATCGCCGACCAAATCCCTCCCCGTCGCATGCCGTTCGTGGGGTTGGTGGAGAGAAACTCCCACGACAGCAAAGGCCACGCTTGATAAACGAGGTGAGTCAGAATCAGGACAAGCGGAAGAACCATGGCGGCGGCCATGAGACCAAAAAAGATCTTGGCGAAAAGCTCTCTACGCTCTTTTTGCCTGACAAAGGGAGTTGTGACGAACATAGCCTTACTGCTTTTTCCTAATGCCTTTAACCACCAGGTCCGCGGTCAAATTGACCGCGAAGGTAATGGAAAAGAGTAAAATGCCGATGATGAAGAGCACCTGGTAATGGTCGGACCCCACCGGGGCTTCACCGAGCTCGGCGGCGATCGTGGCCGTGAGCGTTCTGACGGGGTCAAAAATGGTACGCGGAATATTGACCGCGTGTCCGGTCGCCATGAGCACGGCCATCGTCTCGCCCACGGCGCGGCCGACGCCTAAAAGAACCGCCGCGAGCAAACCGTTTTTGCCCGCCGGCAATAACACGCGATATACGATCTGCCAGCGCGTCGCACCGAGCGCGAGCGCCGCCTCGCGGTAGGCATCCGGAACCGCTTTAAGAGCATCCTCGCCGATGCTGACCATGATCGGCACGCTCATCAGCGCCAGCAGAATCGCTCCATTAAAGACGTTCAGCCCAATCGGCACGTTAAAAACCTTCTGGATCAGGGGATTCATGACGCTAAGACCGATAAATCCCCAAACCACCGATGGAATCGCCGCGAGAAGCTCGATGACGATCTTAAGAGCTTCCCTCAGCTTTTTACCGCAGAACTCGGATACAAAAATCGCGGCGCCCAGGCCGAAAGGTACCGCTATCGCCATAGCCAATACGGTGACGCTGAAGGTCCCTACGATCAGCGCGCCGACCCCGTAGCGTACATTGGATCTGGACGTCGGGTACCACTCGGTTGTGAAAAGGAACTTCTCGATGTCGAGACCATCGAAGAGAAACCCCGCTCCCTCGCGGAATACGAAGAGGAAAATGCCGAATACGAAAAGCACGGCGCTGATCCCGCAAAGCCGAATGAGGTTCTCAATCACCGCTTCGCCGATGCGGCTCCACGACAGGCGCCGAAACCAAACCTCTGCTCTTCTACGACCGATTCTAGTCACGCCTTTGTCCGTCAAGGGGAACAGACAGTCATCAACAGCAATCCATAGCGCGATGCCACCGATGACTCATCTGCTGGGCAAGGGAATATACCCGCTGATTTCGACTACTCGTTGTCCCGCGTCCGCGTGGATCCAATCGAGGTATTTCTTCACGTGCTCGGGCGGCTCTCCGGGAGTATACATAAACATCGGTCGAGCGATCGGATAACTCTTATCCAGGGTAGTAGCGATAGACGGCATAATCGCCGGTTCGCCCTTCTTTTTCGACACCTTTAGGACCTTGACCGCTTCGGTCGCATAGCCCAGCCCCGCGTAGGCGATGGCGTTCGGCGTCTTGGCCACAAGATCGATCACATCCTTGGAGCCGTTCATGTCCAAAGAGCCCGACTTGAAGTCGCTATTATGACCCAAGACCGCTTCGCGGAAATAGTGGTACGTGCCCGAATTGTTCTGTCGGTTGACGCGAATAATATCGTCGCCCTTGGCGCCCGGAAGCTGGGTGACCCCGAGCTGCGACCATTTCGTGATCTTACCCGTTTCCTTGTAAATTTCCGCCAGCTCGTCGACGCTGATCTCGTTCAGCGGGTTGTCTTTATGAACAAAGATCGAAATCGCATCGTAGGCAACCATGTATTCCCTGGGTTTATCGCCCGTTTGCGCCTTGGCCCGCTTGATCTCTTCCGGCTCTAACCGGCGACTCGCGTTAGCGACATCCGCGGTTCCGTTGATCAAGGCGGCGATCCCGATTCCCGAGCCACCTCCTGAAACCTCGACCGATACGCTCGGATCGATTTTGGCGTACTCCTCTGCCCACGCTTGAGCCAAGTTCACCATGGTATCGGACCCGATGTTCTGAATCGTCTTTTTTTCTCCGCTCTTGATCGTTTCTGTTACGCCCTTTTCCCCTCCGCTCTTTTTACCGCAACCGAAAGAAAGAGTAACCGTTGAGACGACCGCCGCGATCGCTGCGCGCTTAATCCAAGGATTATTCAACATACGCATGAAAGCTCCTTTCGCCCTCCTTTTAGTCATTTATGATCGCGTTGGCCAGGTCATGGATATGCGAGCCGAGGTAGTCGTAGACCCGCTCGTAAGCCGAGTGAATTTCCTCGGGGGAACCCTGTACTTTTGATGGGTCGTCGACTTGCCACTCGATACAGACGACCTTGGTGGGCGGCGGAGGAAATACCCGACAGGCTGCTTTGCTCAAACCGATGATAACCTGATAGCGGTGAATGTGCGGAACATGCGCGATGGTTCGCGAGCTGACTCCGGATAGATCAACCCCTTTTGCTTTTAGAAAGGTCACCATGGCGGGGTCAACGGGTTTGCGGTCGATCCCGGCGCTGGTAAAAATCAACCGTTCTCTTCCCAGCGAATTTCCAATCACCTCGGCCATTTGGCTCAAACACGAGTGATCGTCGTCGACGAAAAGTATGCGAACCGATTCCGATCCGTGGTGTCTGACATACTCTCCGGTACGAACGTAAAGGACCTCTTGACAGATGTTTTTGGCCTGGTCGGCAACGCGCTCGTAACGGTTGGCGACGCTCATCAATGGAAGCAAGGCTTCTACAGGGATGAGTTGTTCGCGTTGCATCTGTACGAGATCCCGATTGAGCCGGTGACGAAGTCGATCGACCTCGGGTTCGGTTTCCATGGTTCGCTTCGCGAGCTCTTCATCCTGCTTGATAAAGGCCTGAATCGCATCGTTAAACATGGAAATCGCGCGATCGGATATCTCAGAGTAACGTTCATTCGGAACGGCGACCTCCGTCGTGGTCAGGGTTAATATGTGCCTAGCGATGCTTTCCGCGTAGTCCCCGACGCGCTCGATATCGCGATTGATCTTGATGGTCGAGTAGGCGAAACGGAGCGTTCCAGCCACGGGTTGTTGCCGTACGATGAACTCCAGGCACAGCCGATCGATCTCACGGTCAAGCTCGTCGATCTGCTGATCGCGAATAATAACAGCATAAGCGAGTTGCCGGTTTTTTTCGGCAAGCGCCTGCAAACAACGCCGTAAGGCGATAGCTGCCAACGCGGCCATCTCCGTCACCTTATCTCTGATGCGTTGGATGTCCCGCTGAAGCGTCTCTTCGAAATGCGTCATTTGACCTTTCTCGCGCCGTTGTTTTACGTCGCCTCGGTTTCGGTGTGACAATTACGTGACTGAGAAGAGAAGTTATAGTGAAAAAAAGAGCCGCAACGAAGAAAAATCAGCGCCATATACCCTATTTGTCGGGACTTTTTTATTTGCGAGCTTCGATATTGCCGGGAACCGCGGTTATTGCGGGAGTAAGTGTCAGCCATTTTCGAGACGCGGCACCGACTTGTTTGATTCCTGAACGCTTACGTCAGGACTAATACAATGGTGATTTCGTCCTTGAGGATTCGTAACCGTTCAGAGGGGTACTGCTGTTTGACTACGACGGCGGCCAATTCATCCCGTAAAACCGGCTTTCGTCCTCGCGCCGGC
>JAFGIB010000028.1 GCA_016929805.1 Deltaproteobacteria bacterium
GTATTTCGGAGCGCGACGGTCCAAGATGCAAGGAGCCGCGACGAAGCACTAGCAGCGCTATTTCGAGGAGCGAGCGACGCCGCAGATTGGGCCGTCCCGCCCGAAAGACGAGCGGAGGAACTTGGTAAACACACTTTAAGAGAAGATTGCGCCGTATCGGACGTCACCGGGTCAGCACAATCACTCGGCGATTTGCTAGTAGAGAGATCGGCGACAATTGGATGTCCAGTAGCGCAATTTTTTGCTTTTCGAATAATCCATAAAGGATTAGGTTCCGCGCGTCCCAACGCGGATTGTGGTTCGAGTTATAATGTATTATGAATTTTCGAACAGATCACTATCTGAGCCTTTTGCTTGTTGCGACCTGTGGCCGTGTCTCTTATCGGACGCGGCTTTCTAACCTCTTGAGCGGGGGTAATCTGAGATGCAGCAATATCATCCGACGGTTACTGAACAATAAGGCAGCTTTTAAGAATAGAAACACTACATAGCTATCAATTAAGTCGAGCGATTTCTATGCCCAAGAAAAAAAGACCATGCTAGCCTGGAATTCGTTGTGACCCCTAGTTTAGAGCAATTTCTATCCAGATTACGCGACAATCCGAATGACGAGGAAGCTTATTCGGCGTTGAGGAGCGCGTATATCCAACAAGAGGACTTCTTCTCGCTTTCCCATTTGATGGAAAACTGGGCGACTAACGCGATAGACCGAACGGAATCGAGCCAAGGCTTTTTCGAAGCTGCTGAAATCGCACTTAACGACTTAAACGATCCCGAGCGTACGGAAACTCTTTTGCAACGCGCGATTCAGCAAAACCCATTAAATAGCGCGGCGTCGGAAAGGCTGATGACATTTCTAGAAGGGCGAGCCGAGTTCGCCAAGCTGGTAGAATTTCTCGATAATCTGATCGAAGTATTGACGTCTACGAACGCCGATTCGACGTATCTGGCTCTGCTCTGTTTCCGCCTCGGGGAGATCTGGAACAAACGCCTCCAACAGACCGAGCAGGCTCTCAATTGTTATCGTCGAGCGATTAAGCTCGACCCCTCTTTGCGCATTGCGATTTTCGAAGCGCGCGAGATATGTATCGCGACGCGCGACTTGGTTCAAGCCGCTACGCTCTACGCGTTGGAAGCAGACGCGGAGCCTGATGCGGATAGGAAGATTTCCTTGTTATGCGAGTTAGCCCAGCTACGATCGCGCGAGTTAAACGATCTGGATGGAGCGGTACAGGCGCTTAGAGCCGCTTTGACTATCGTGCCGGGCGATATCCAAGCGATGTATGAATTGGCGGCCCTTCTCATACAACGCGCGGCGACACTGGGTGAGCAAGAAGCGTCAAGAGATTGTCGACGAGCGGCAGAGTTGTTTTATCGGGTCGCTCAAGGAGTGTCAGAGGACAAGGCTCTTGAATTTGTCCAGACGTCCCTTACCTACGCTCCCTATCACGACGGCGCCCTTGACCTACTGGAACAACTCGCCGAGAAGAAAGGTCGACTTGAAATCCTTGCTCCCTATTGGGTTGCATATATCAATACCGCCGACGATAGCCCGGAAGTCGATCGGCGGCGGTTTATGCTAGCGAAAGCATACGTCGACTCCGGGCAAGTCGACGATGCGGTTTTTTGCCTCACACCGGCCGCGAAGCGTGGAAACAAAAATGCCGAAATGCTGCTTAACGAACTGCGGGGTCAACACGGTTCCGGGCTGACCGAAAGAAGGCCGCTTGAAGAGGGATCAATTCCTCAGGATACACGGAGCGATTCCGCAAGCGGGTTCGACATCGAAGCGAAGGTGGATAGAATCGCGATCTCTTCGTTATTGGATGAATCAAGGTACGCAGGCGACGAGCAAAAGCGCGAGCGGGGTGATGTTCCGAATACGGAGCAGACGCTCGCCGAAGTTGGAGGCTCACAAGATCAACGAATCGCGCAGCTTCGAAATGCTGTGCAGAAGCTCGTCGCCGCTCGAAATCACGACGAGGCCGCGACTTATTGTCGCGAAATTCTTAGTCTCGATGCTTCTGACCCCGAGGCGTTCTCGTTCTTAGAGTCGTATTACAGAAGGAAACGAGACTATGCCCAGTTGCGTGACCTACTACTCGCATATACGAGAGGTCCCGGGCTTTCGGTTGATGTTCGCAAGTTACGCTTGCGGGAAATAGCCGCGATTAGTGAAACGAAGCTGAGAGATATGGATGGCGCGATAAGCGCTTGGCTCGCGGTCGTCGCGCTGGACCCCTCCGATAACGAGGCGAATAAAACCCTCAAGCGGTTGCTCGAGCGAACCAAAAACTGGGATATGTTGGTTCAGGTGCTCGACCGCGAGGCATTAGCGGCGGCTGATTCCCTGACCAAAGCGGAGCTTATCGCTCGAATCGCCCAAATTCATTACGATAAACGTAACGACATCGTCGAGGCGACCGAAGCCTACCGCCAACTCTATAGCCTCAAGCCGGGCGACAAGAAGACGCGTGACCTCTTATGCGACCTTTTCATGAAGCTTGAAAACTACGCGGAAGCGATACCTTTACTAAAGGAACGAATCGCCGAGTGCGGCGAAGAAAAGAACAAGCTTCGTCTATTACATACGCTGGCGGATGCGCTTTATGAAAAAACAGCCGCGCCCGACGCGGCGTATGAAGTGTATAATCAGATCCTGGAAGTCGCGCGGGGCGATAAGATCGCGCTTGAACGGATCGAGCATATCGACCGAGAACTCGGCCGATACGATCGATTGCTGCAGTCACTTGAACGGCGTTTAGAGTTATCGGCGCGGGTCGAACGTCACGCGCTGTTAATCGAAATGGGCAAGATAGCTGACGAAAAGCTGTTCGATTCGGATAAAAGCGCGGCCTTCTTTTATCAAGCTTTACAACTGGCACCCAAGAACCTGGAAACCCTAGATGCATTGATCGACGTATTGGAACGTTCTCAGAAGTTTGATGAGATTATCGGACTGCTAGGAGAATACGCGACAAACGAGAAGAGACCGGAGGACAAGGTAGAGTTATTGCGCCGGATAGCGCGGGTATACACCGAGCGGCTGCAAGACCTGAAGAAAGCTGCGGAGATTTGGCAAAACGTTTTAACCATCGCGGAAGACGAGGAAGCGCTGCGTTTCATGCACAAGGCCGCGATCGAAACCGACGATCCGGAACGACTCGAGGATTGCTTACGAAGACTTATACCGTTTGAGCATAACCCGGAGGCACAACGCCGGTTACTGTTCGAGCTCGCGGATCTTCTCGATCGCCGTCTCAATCGCACGCGAGATGCAATAGCTTATCTCATCAAGATCGTGGACGAGGTCGATCCCGGGTACCGACCGGCTCTCGATCTACTCTTGTCGTTTTACCAGAAAATCGGCGATAGCTCCGGACTAGCCTCCATCCTTGAGCGACAATTGGCGATGGAAGCCGAGCGCGATACGCGCATTAACCTGACCGAGCAACTTGCAGCGATATACGAAAACGATTTAGAAAACGTCGAACAGGCCGTTCGAGCGCTTAAGCTGTGGGTCGATCTCGATGCAAAAGACGCTAGACCGCTGCGGCGGTTGCGAAAGCTATTATTTCAAACCGAGAATTGGCGCGACCTTATCATTACTCTCGACGCGTTATTGGTTTTAGAAAGCAGCGACGCGGACAAAAACGAGATACAAATCCAAGCAGCCAGATTGGTTTCCGAAAAGTTAGGTGACGTCAATGCTGCATGGTCGAGATTGGTCCCCTTAGTGGAACGTGGTGATGAAGCCGCCGAGGATCTTTTACGGACTTTAGCTAGGAAAGCGGGATACGAAGAGGCATTAGCGGCGATCTACATCCGTTTGGCTCACGAAGCCAAGGAACCGTCGGAACAAGCAAAGCATTGGAACGCGGCCGGGCAGGTTTACGAGGAATATCTCAACAGCCCCGGTCAAGCGCTCGAAGCGTATCTTCGAATGTTCGCCACGGATCTCAGCGATCGCTCCTATCTCGCAACGGTCGAACGCGTTGCGGCGAAGGCGAAAGCCTGGGACCGACTGGCACGGGTCTTTGACCGACTGCTTAAACAAGCAAAGGATTCCGAAGATAAGATCGAATTGCTCGTTCGTCACGCGGAGATTCTCGATAGCGATGCGTCTGATCCGTCCGAAGCGTTAGATTGTATCGTGAGAGCCTTTTCGCTTGATCCATCCAACGACATGCTATTGAGACGCGCCGAGGATCTCGGTTTGCGCGCGAATCGGTGCGAAGAGATTTTATTCGTATATGAGCGTCGAAGGGCGCAGAGTCAGAGTCCGACCGAGCAGGTAGAGTTACTGATTCGTTCGGCAAAACTAGCCGAAAGCGCGATTAACGACCGCGAACGCGCAAACGCGTTTCTTAAAAAGGCTCTGGAAATTACCAACGGTTCGCCGGACTTGATCACTGCGATCGAACGCACGGCGCGTGAGTTTGATCAGGCGAGCGATATCGCGGATGACCAGGCGGCGCGGCGAAAATTGGTGCAAGCGTTTAAGGATATCGCAGAGCTTGTAGACCCTGAGGTCGGTTCTCTGCTGGTGCTTCGTGCAAGCGAGTTTTTATTGAATGAGCTGAATGACGGTGAGGGGGGGTTCGATCTTTTACGCTTCGGCTTAAACCTGTTTCCGAACGACGAGACCATTTATAGGGAGATCGAAAAGTTGGCGCTGGTCACCGATCGTTTGGATGCCCTAGATACGCACCTTAATCGGCTTATCGCCGAGGCTCTGGATTCCGAGTCGACGATTGCGTTGCTAGAGCGACGTGGAGAATTGCTCGAGGGTCCGTTGCGTCGCTATTCGGATGCCGCTGAAGTCTACTTGAAACTTCTACAACTCGATCACGAGAACCGAATCGCGAGCGAAAGGCTACATGGTTGTCTAAAGAAAGCCGGACGATATCAGGATTTACTGCTGGCAATCGGCCGGGAGCTCAGGAGAACCGATGATCGCGAGAGGGAGCTCGCGTTGCGAAAAGAAATCGCCGTCATTTGGGATAAAGAGTTAAAGAATAGATGGGAAGCGCTCGATGCCTGGAAAAAGGTCGCGGAAAGAGCGCCAGAGGACGAGGACGCCAGGAACGCTATCGCGCGCCTCGATAGGAAAAGCTTAATCCCTGAAGGCGATAAGAGCGAAGTTTTCGATGATGATCTTTTCGGGGAAACGCCGGCCGTCAAAAAAGGCGGGGCCGTAGATCGTCTTGCGAGTCGGAACCAGGAAAGCAGCGGGCAATCGCTCAGCGAAAAAAGATCGGCTGTGGAGTTCGACGATCACGCCGCGCCGCAAGAAGAAACCGACATTGGAGGGTCTGCGGCGGCGGATGCCGAGAACAGGTCCGATTTCGGATTGAACGGCGAACAAAGCGCCTCCGATATTGAAGAATCGATTCGCGACGCTCGAGCCGGGCAGCCGTCAGAGCCTGGTTTCGAAGAGGCAGTGGCTCGATTCGACGAAGCTGTAGATGAATTGGCTGAATACCAGGGTCTCGACGCGGGCTTCGGCCAAACGGGGAGCAACCATAGTCGGTCAGACAAATTCGCGTCCGAGGAGGAAGGCGCGAGCGGCGAAGCGTTAACAATCGAACAGGCGCGCGATTCTAGCCCGGATGCGACCGCAGAGACAATCGAGGAATTGGACTGTATTGTCGAGGAGGTGTTCAGTGAGAGCGAACAGACGCAGGGTCAGATCTTTACACCGGAATCCGCTAAACCGACGATTCCCCCATTAGCCCCTTCGACTTCGGTCGCGGAATCGTCGACCGCGCCGACGATACCGCCGTTGTCGAATAAAACCGAGAGATCAGGACAACCCGCGGTTCCTCCGCTTCCGTTATCGAATGATGGTTCAACTAAACCGCCGACGAAAAAGCGCTGAAAACGCGGTTTTTATTGCGTCGCCGGATTGGGTCAAGATAAAACCGGACCAAAGCGGGGATGGGAACTAAGTATCGAGGTGCCTTCGAGCGATCTCGGCCCACGAGGTATCCGAATCTAAAGCGAGGTATGTCTCCCAATGCGGACGCGCCTCATCATACCGGCCGATCTCTTCTAGGACCATCGCCAAGTTGAAATGGGCGTCCGCAAACGAGGGATCGCTATTCAAGGCGCGTTTGAAATTGACTATTGCTCCCTGCAAATCGCCCTGATCGTATCGCAAAAATCCCAAGTTATATAGAGCTTCCGGTTGCTTGGGATCTACTCTTAAGGCCTTTTCGTACATCGCCTCGGCTTTTTTCATTTCGCTTTTTCGAAACAGCAGATTACCGTAATTAGTAAAAGCGTTGGCAAAAGATGGATCCAGCCGAATCGCTTTGCGGTAGGCCTTTTCCGCTTCGGCATAGGTTCGTTCGTCTTCGTCCAGACGGCACGCTTGCAGATACCATTCGTATGCAGTCCGGTAGTTGCTGGTAAAGCGATCGCGACTTAGAACGCGTACCACGTCGTCGCGTAACGAGCTCACGTCGAAGTCGAAAACGAGTTGTCCGGTTATTGGATCAAATCTCTTGCTGTCATCCTTTACAATGACGCTTTGCCCCTCGGCGAAAATACGCAAGGAACTCAGCGGGCGCGCCACGTGAGGAAGCGACTTGGATAACGCGGCGACGCTTCGCCGAACGTTTCGCAACGCAACGCCCTGACGGAGCAGTTCTTCGGCCGCGCGTATTGTTATCAGGTCTTGAAAGGTATAGTAGCGTCGTTTACCGATTCGAGCCGATCTGGGGATGAAATTGCTGCGTTCCCAATATCTCAGACGAGCCTTGCTGATATCGAATAACTGCGATACGTCGCCTAGACCATATAAATCATAAAAAGGCTCTTCGAGACATTCAGTCGCTTCGCGCGCTTCCGAATGCGCCGGCGTCTTCGCCTCAGGCTCGCGACGTCTGCCGCCTCCCGGGCCGAATCGAACGTGAATAATGTTTTTGTCGTTTTTCACTAGCCCCTCAAAGCAGAGGATACTCCAACCGGGACTTCGAGATCTATGTCGAGATAGAGGTAATCTCCGCTAAGTCGCATTCTCATTTCAACAAAAACGGTACCGAGCGGCTTATCCGAAACGCGCCGCGCCACTTCCGCATACGAGAGCCTCATCGCCCGTAGATGGATCCGCACCGAACCCTGAAGCGCATCAAGAAACCGCTTGCGTGCCTTTTCGTTAAACGGTCCGCGCCAACGCCGTCTTACGCGTCGGAGGTCAAACGTGATCATGGTACTGCCGAAATAGTTGTCGCTTCCATCTACACCCGTTCGACAACCCCCTTCAGATAGAACTTCGGCAAACGCGAATAGCTCCTCTTCCATCGACCGACTAATCGCCTTGTTATCGCCGCGCTCGACCAAAGCAGGTTCAATCGTCGCGCGTGCTAGAGGTTTTAACTTCCGGTCAGCCACCATTTTCGCTCTCCAATTCCATTTCGTGCTTGCTTCTTTCATCCGAGGTCACCTCGAGGTCGCGCGATTATTCCCGCTTCAACGCCTCTCCGCGCTCGAAAAATATTGGCTGCATCGAGACTCCGTGGGTCTAACTTATACAAAAAACCATCGGATTTTGCTCGCATTTCACCTTTCAAGCTAGAAATACAAGGCTTTTTTAATTCTACACAAGCCTCCTTTAGGATACCAATTCGCTACAAAATTTCGCTAAGGGCTCGCGCAAAAAATAATTTCACAGTCTTAGCGCCGGCTCGGGGTTAAATGTTTTATCGACGACTGAGCGGAACCGCAGGAATAGCAGCGCTCTGACGATTCTACACATTCGGACCCTGTGTACTGCCGCTGCAAACGTACAGCTTCGCGGACTCGCGTCCGATTTGCTTTGTACGTTTCCACCGACAACCGTCAGAGCAAGTACCATCCTCGCCGGCCCTGCGGGCGCGCTCGGTTTTACGGGCGACTTGGCCGCCGACTTGTTTGCCCCCCTGAACGCTTA
>JAFGIB010000317.1 GCA_016929805.1 Deltaproteobacteria bacterium
AGCGCGAACTAAGGGCGTGCTCACTTTTTTTGGACCTCACTTAGGGTGCACTAAGCTGCGGCCCAAAAAAAGTTCCGCGCGCCCTTAGTTCATCGCTTTTTTCGCGTTTCCGCTCGACGTTTTTTGCAACGTTAAGGTACAGTCGAAACGATTTTCACCTCTTTAACCTCGCGGTTGCACTAGGGATTCGTTCAGGTTAGAAACGGCGGTGTTGCGATTGAACAGCAGAGGTTTCCCGTGCGTAGAGAACACCGCCCTTACTATCTGAAACGAGCAAAATATCTGTTTGAAAGGTACTATGCGGAGCATTTCGTCCACCCCCATTTCGATTATGTAGGCGAGGGCGCGACTTTCTTTAACCCCTGGTACACCCGGGTCTTCGGACCGCGAATAGAGATTGGCAGATACACCAACGTGGTGGCTACCACGGACAAAAGGGTAAGTTTCGTGGTTTGGCCAGAAGCGGAAGGAAAAGGGCGAATAGCGATCGGCGACTACACCATAATCAACCCGGGGGTTCGGATTACATCAGCCCGTGAAATCGTCATCGGTCGCAATTGTTTGATCGCGGGCGATACGTTGATCTCAGACGCCGATTGGCACGATATCTACGACCGGGTCTGGTCATCGGGAAATCCCGCGCCGATTCGAATAGACGAAAACGTATGGCTCTGCGACAGCGTTATCGTCTGTAAAGGGGTAACGATTGGGCGTAACAGCGTGATCGGCGCCGGCTCGATAGTGGTGAAAGATATTCCCCCTAATACCGTCGCCGCCGGCAATCCCGCGAAACCGGTCAAAGCTATCGATCCCAACCGAACGTTTATCACGCGAGAGCAATTTCTTAAAAATCCGGATAAGTTTTACGACTCTGTTCTCGGATGGGAAAAAGAGGTTCTCGGGCCGAATACTCTTTTTAGTTGGCTACGATATCTACTCTTTCCAAGACGCGGTGACTAAGTGCCTATCCCGGTAGGCCTCGTCGCCGGCGGCCGATCCCTCGTCGCTTTCGGGCGTCTCGACGCCGGACAAACCCAACACAACCGGAACGGGGAATACGAAAGCGCGAATTCCTTTCTCGCGATTCGTTATCGCTACCGACCACTTCTTCGCCCGGCGCGCTTTTCTAACCTTTCCGACGGCGGGGGAAGCCACCTTAACCTAAAGCCGACCTTGGAGATATTTTTCGGTTTCGGCACCCGCCACTGCATGATTTCCCCTACCAGACATTCGATCTTTTCAGAATCGACTCTTTTATTGGGTACTAGTCCGCAAGAGAGAACATGACCATCCGGATCGATGTACGCGGTAACGTAAAAACGGATCTTTCGCTTGATCTTACAGCTCTCGTAGATTTCCGCCGAGTGTCTTTCCAGGGCTCTTCTCATGGCTCCCGGATATAGGCTCTCGGGGTCTGAATCCCAATCTTTTTCGACCCTCATATCCCAATCGAGCTCGGTTTTTTCTCGTCCGCAAGGCGCCATAAACCGGGTCTGCTCCACGACCTCGGCGAGGCATCGTTCTAGCTCGTAGTAGCCCACGTCGGACCGACTCGGATAAACGTCAAGAACTTCTCCCCTGGGGCCAATCAAAAAGTGAAACGCAATTACTCCATTTACAAAGCGCAAGTGTTGCGGCCGCTTCGCGACGCAATCCAACAGATGATTCGAGCGCGTTGCCATGATATCGTGAACATCGCCTCGATTGAGCGACCCGGTGATGCCCCGCACTCGCATATGCCGATAAATTATGTCCGTCTCATTCTTATCCCGCGACTCTTTTTGGTTCGACAAGAAGCTCGATCCTCCATAATCGATCTTAGAGCGCGCGTCATTATCGCCGTTTGCCGCGCTCGACGACCCCCCGCCGCATGCAGCCGCGAATAGAAACGGAGCGAACAAAAGCCACCGGCCGGTCTTTCTCAAGCTCTTCATCGTCGCCCTAGTGTGTTGGTAACCTGTTTTCGGGGTAATGGTCCTTGGTTGCGACAGCGGCCAGTCGGTACCCGTAACGGTCGCTATTGTGGCAGTCGGACTCTGATTTTAAGGCCGATATAAATCTATTGCGCGAACTGTTAGCTTGACAACAAACGGATCTTGAAGAAAGTATAACGGCGTTGTATCCGACACCGTAGTTGAAAGGAAGGTTACGTGGACGACCCCAGTAGTAGTTGGTTGAACCCCTAGAGCTCCACGTCGGTACGGGCCATCTTCCGTCCGCACGGGCGCGGAGGAAGTAAAAACGGACCGTACCAATATGTCGATTTTCATTCAGATACCGGGCGGCGGTGCTGCCGCCAACGATTCGCGCGCTCGAAAAGTTGCTTTTCGAGTTATAACCGGCGATTACTCGACTAAGACGGAGAAGGCGGCATGACTCCCCAACCCGAACAAGAGCAAGAAAGGCTATCTACGGTGCAATTGGGGGAAAGGTGGTCGATTCTTCCGCCCGAAGAACGGGTGCAGGGCTTTCAAATGATGGACCGTAGCGAAGCGGACGCCTTTTTTCAGAGCCGAACACCGCACGGGCAAGCGACTATTGTCATGGGAGTGCCGCGGGCTGAACGCCGATTGTGGATGCGATTGCTCGAGCCGGACGACGCGGCCGACCTTCTACAAGAAGTTCCTGAAGAGGCTCGACCCGAGCTGATGCAGTTATTGGATGAGCCCACGCGCCGGGAGGTTTCCGCGTTACTCGCCTACGCCGAGGATGAAGCCGGCGGTCTGATGAGCCCCCGCTTCGCTCGAATACGGCCGGATATGACCGTAGACGAGGCCATCAGTTATTTGCGTCGCCAAGCGAGAAACTCTCTAGAAACCCTCTACTATGCTTATGTCCTCGATCGCGAGCAGCGGTTATTGGGCGTGGTTTCATTCCGCGAGCTTTTTACCGCCCATCCGGGCCAGCCGATCAGAGAGGTCATGCACACCGACGTCATCACGGTGCCCGAAACCATGGACCAAGAAATCGTCTCCCGCATCGTTTCGGAATACGATTTCGTGGCGTTGCCCGTGGTCGATGCCGACGGCCATATGAAAGGTATCATTACCTTCGACGATGTCATCGACGTGGTCGAGGAGGAAGCGACCGAAGATATCCACAAACTCGGCGGTATGGCGGCTTTGGAGGTTCCGTATCTACAGACCGGATTTCTTCCGATGTTGAAGAAGCGGGTGGGGTGGCTCTCTCTCTTATTCGTAGGCGAAATGTTTACCGCCGCCGCCATGGGACACTACGAAGATGAAATCGCCCGCGCGGTGGTGCTAGCCTTGTTCATCCCGCTGATCATCTCCAGCGGGGGTAATTCCGGCTCCCAAGCGTCGACCCTGGTCATACGCGCGATGGCGCTAGGGGAAATCCGCTTGAGAGATTGGTGGCACATCATGCGCCGTGAAGTTCTCTCGGGCCTTTCGCAGGGTGTAATCCTTTCGCTAATCGCCATCTGCATGGTCGGTGTTCTATTCTGGCAGGGCGTGTTTCAAAGCCATGACCATCACGTTTTTCTTATCGCGGCCACGGTCGCTAGCAGCGTGATCGGCGTGGTCTTGTGGGGTACGGTAGCCGGTTCGATGTTGCCTTTTGTGCTGCGCACCGTACGCCTGGATCCGGCGAGCGCGTCGGCGCCTCTGATCGCGACCTTGGTCGACGTATCGGGTCTTGTGATCTACTTTTCCATGGCTCGCGTCATTCTTCACGGAGTGCTTCTATAGCCGCCACCCTGCTTTTCTCGCGGTAAGGCGCGGGTTGTGATAAAAGAACCCCAGCGTGTCTTTCACCCTTGAGATTGGTTTTCGCTATCTACGCTCTAAAAAACGGGCCACGGTGTCGGTAATCACCTTCATCGCGGTCACCGGTGTCGCGTTAGGCGTAGGCGCGTTGTTACCGGTGATGTCAATCGCGTCCGGGTTTCAGAAGGAATTTCGGGATAAGGTTCTCGGTGTAAACGCCCATGTACTGGTTCTGAAATACGGGCTGGACTTCGAGGAGTATCGCGACGTCATCGCTCATGCCCGAAAGATTCCGAGCGTGACCGGCGCCGCCCCCTTTATCATCAACGAAATGATGCTCGCCAAGGGAGACCGCCTTTCCGGCGTTCTCATCAAGGGGATCGATCCCGAGCTGATGCCGAGCGTGCTGGACCTCCCCAATCAAATCGTCGAGGGCTCGCTCAAGGGCTTTCGCAAAACCGGAGCGGCGCCCGCATTGCGGCCGGAAGACTTGGATCGCAAAATCGCCACAAGCGAGGATGAGGACTTAGATGCCTTTCTAGCCGAGTTGGCGCGATCGGAAGAGCCTGGAGCGGATAGCGAGCAAAAAGCGAAACAGCCAGTTAAGTCCGCCGCGGGGCCGGAGATTTCCAAGCAACCTGTCGACAGCACCGGTGAGATAGACGAGCTTCCAAAGGTAGAGGTACCGACCCCGCGAGAGGTTGAAGCGGCGTTGGAACAAATCGAGCTAGCGGATTTGCCAAGCGATCAACTCGAGGAAGCTCTTTTTACCAAAGGGGAAAACGAGAATCGATCGAAAGAGGAACACTCCCGGACACTACCGAGTATCGTCGTCGGAAAGACGCTCGCGGAGAACCTTGGGATTCGGATCGGCGACCGAGTAAAGATCATCTCGCCCTTGTCGGGGCTCGACACCTCGCTTTGGCGCGCGGAGCAAGATACGCCTAAGTCGAGAGATTTTAGGGTATTGGCGATTTTCGAAGCGGGATTTCAGGAATACGATACGCGGCTCGTCTACGTCGACCTTTACGAGGCGCAGCTATTCTACGACCAAGGAGACACGGTTACCGGCGTCGAAATCAGCGTCAATGACATCGAAAATGCGTCGAACGTCGCACAAGACCTAGAGCGCACCTTGGGCGGCGGGCCCTTTCATACCATGGACTGGAAGGAGCTGAACCATAACCTATTCACCGCCTTAAAAATCCAGAAATTGATGTTAAGCCTAGTTATCACCACCATCATCGTTGTGGCGGCTTTCAACGTCATCGCGACTCTGATCATAATCGTACTGGAAAAGCGGCGGGAAATTGCCATTCTCAAGGCCATGGGGGCAAGAGATACCGCTATCTTGAAAATCTTTATGGTTCAAGGAACAGCGATCGGGCTACTTGGCACGGCGATTGGCCTAGTGATTGGGAGTATCGCTTGCGCCTATCTCTCACTTTTTGAGTTTCCGCTTGACCCCAAGGTCTACCTTATCGACCATTTACCTATAAACGTCAGCGTGTTGGAATTTATCCTCACCGTGCTTATCGCCCAGGGAATTTGCATTCTAGCCACATTGATACCGAGCTGGTGGGCGGCGCGCTTAATACCCTCGGCCGGAATCCGTTATCAATAATAAAGTGTCGGGCTGACGCTCCGTTACTTTCGACACACTTTACTAACCCGCTTGACATCCTCTCCTTCCTGTTTTACCCCCACATCTCCGCGTAATTCGCGGGAGTAACTCAGTGGTAGAGTGCAACCTTGCCAAGGTTGACGTCGCGGGTTCGAGCCCCGTCTCCCGCTCCCAGATTCATGAATATTTTCAGCCGTTTAGAGATGCCGCTCTAAACGGCTCTTTTGCTTTATTGCTTCCGTTGCGCGGCTTATAACCGTTTTTTACACGTTTTTGTGGAGCGCCGTGCTACCACGGATTCTAGAGCGAGCGATTTCATTCTATCTAGAAGCGAACATATTTTATCTTATACTGCTCCTTCCTGTTGTTGAAGGGGCGCAGACCGAAAGAGAGGGCGACATGAACGTAAGGTTTTTATCCAAAATTCGAACTGGCTTGGCGGTTACCGCGATAAGCCTTTGCGGCATAATCACGCTAACCATAGACTCCGGTTGTGCGAGTAGCGGCAATAGTGAAGGCGGCGGCGGCAGCAGCGCCGGAAGCAGCGCCGGAAGCAGCGCCGGCAGTAGCTCCGGCGGAGGTGGCGGCGGTAACGTAACCTGTAGCGGAGCGGACACTGTTTGTTTCAGCAATGGACAGGCCCAGGGCTTGATGACCGGGTGGGGTTGGGTCGCGCTGGGCAAACTAGACAGCATCACGGATCCCGTCTGCGACACGGGTGCCATCACGAAAGACGCGCCGTGCACGACTTCCACTATGTGGAATTCACCGAGCGCGCTTTGCGTTTCGGGCGTCATTCCCGCGCTTCCGGCCAGCCCGGTTCAGCAGGACTACGACGACAACTGGGGCATCCAAATCGGAGTTAATACGAGCGAGCCTCCGGCCGAGAACGGCGGAAGCACCCTGGGCAAGAGCTATCAGTACATCACCTATAACGTTGATGGCAGCCCGACCAACGGCCTGCGCGGCGAAATTCACGTAAAGGGGCAACCTGAGGCGACGACTTACTGCACCACCATCACGCCGGGCCAAAAGTTCGCCTTATCCCTTTTCAACACCAAGTGCTGGGGCGATCCTAGCACCGTTGCTCTCACCGACGCGGATATCCCCAACATCGACAAGGTCGGTATCCAGGTGTCGTCTACCAGTACCGAAATCAAGGTTAACAATCTCTGCCTGCACAGCGTCGTCTTCGGCAACTAGGAGCGGCGGGCGGTGCTTTACTTTTAATTCCTGAGAAGAAAGTCGTTTTTGTTTTTGAACCTCACTTGGGGCGTACTAAGCTGCGGTCCAAAAAAAGTCCGCGCGTTCTTTTTTCATCGCTTTTTTCGCGTTTCCGCTCGACGTTTTTTTCAACGTTAAGGCTGACGTCGCGGATTCAAGTCCCGTCTCGCGCTCCAAAATATATCAACGATATCAGCCGGTTAGGATTTGCGCCTCATCGGCTTTTTCATTTTATAAGCCGGCGTCTCCACCTGCGTCCCCGCAAAGCACAGGAGAGAGAAAGCTCCTGGACGAATCGCGGCAAGAGTTTGTACATCGCGCAATAGCCCTGTCGGCACAGGTCGATTGTTCTTGGACAGTCCCTCGTACGAACGTACCGTGGTTATTTGACCGATGACTTTTTCGCGGATTAGACCGGCGATTTCGGAACGGAAGACGACTCGGTATTCGTGTCCTTTCCGAACGACCGTTTCGTCCCCTACGCCGTCAGCCAACACTGTTTTGCGTTTACATCGCGATAGAATGGGCTTACCTACATACTCGGTTGCCGAGCACGATTCTCTACGCCGGTGTTCCCGTTTTACAGGCTGAGAAGAAAACGTAGAGTCGTCGGGAAATAATGACTCCTAAACGCGCTTTGTAGTGTACCCAAATATGAGCTTTCTCGACGTAATCAAGTTCCAACACGATATACTTCAGTGCGCGAACCACGCGCGACCGTTCGTCGACTTTCTAATCGACGTCGACAAGCTGCTTCTCAGCCTATCCGGCGCGGACGCGATTGAAAACCTGTTCAAGGAATCGGATCGGTTTTCGCGTTGGGAGATGCAGAAAGGCCCTGAACGGTTTTATCGACTCGCCGATCTCCCGATCGATCTCGTTAAGCCGAAAAAGGAAGTCACGAGGTTTCTATTCCACGATTATAAAGAGGCGTGGGACGTCCATCTGGGAACCCGTGCGTCCGAGGTTCTCGAAAACGGATGCAGCGCTCTACACCTCAAAGAATACGCTCTTTTTCGGCTTGGATTCGGAGACGATCTCAAAGGATTCGTGATGTATAAAAACCGAAAGCCCTTTTCGCAAAAGACAAGGGAAGCTCTGCAACACTGTTCGCAGACCTTGGCCTTTGTAATGGCTTTCCAAGAGATCCGTCATGCGCAGAGGGAACGCGTTAAAGAGTTAACCTGTCTATACCGCATCGGAAGGGCGACATCGACAATGGGCGCCGAGATCGACGCCATCCTGCAACGAGTCGTCGAGTGCTTACCGCCGGCCTGGCAGTACCCGGAAATCACGCGCGCACGGATTCGTATCGACCAGAAGGTTTTCGAGACCCATGCGCAGCGAGAGGCGCGGCATATGCAGCGGGCCGAGATCGTCGTGGCCGGCGTACGCCGAGGTGTGGTCGAAGTGGAGTATGTCGAGGATAGACCCGACCTTGACGAGGGTCCCTTTCTGGACGAGGAGAGACGGCTTTTGGATCTCGTCGCGGGCGATATCGCGTTCGTTTTAGAACAGAAGCGGGCGGACGCGGAACGATTGAAGCTCGAGGAGCAAGTGAGGCGAGCTGACAAGCTCGCTACGATTGGACAGCTCACGGCCGGTGTTACGCACGAGCTCAACGAGCCTCTGGGAAGCATTCTCGGTTTCACACAGCTCGCAAAAAAGAATCCAGAGCTACCTCCGCAGGTTCGCGACGACCTATCGAAGATCGAGTCTGCCTCGCTGTACGCGCGCGAGGTAATCCGCAAGCTCATGTTATTCGCACGCCAGACGCCTTCTTATAAGACGCCGGCGAGCATCAATAGAGTCGTCAGAGATTCGGTCGCCTTGTTGAACGCTCGAGCTGCCAATCTCGGAATCGCGATCGAATGCCGGCTGGCCGAGAACTTGCCGCGAATCACCGCTGATCCGAGTCAGATCACGCAGATGGTCGTCAACCTGGTGGTCAATGCGATACAAGCGACGCCGAGTGGCGGCACGGTCGTGATCGAAACGGCGTCGGAAGGCAACGATGTCGTGCTCGCGGTGATCGATACGGGCGTCGGTATCTGCGATGAGGATAAAGAGCGGCTCTTTGAGCCTTTCTTTACCACCAAAAGCGCGGGAGAGGGGACGGGTTTGGGCCTCCCCGTCGTCCACGGGATAGTGGCGGCTCACAAGGGAAAGATAGAAGTGATAAGTGAGGTGGGGGCTGGCAGTCAGTTCCGCGTCATCCTTCCGAATAGAGGATTCGAGAATGAAACCTGATATCCGCGATTCGAGTCGCGGCGGCGACAAGGAGGTCATCCTTATCGTCGATGATGTCCCCGACGCCGTCGAAGTTGTCCGCAGGAACCTCGACCGGCTCGGGTATCAAACCGTTTCGGCCACGAGCGCGTCAGACGCGGTGCGCCTCTTGGAGCAAACCGCTGTCGATCTCGTGATCACGGACTACAAGATGCCCCAGGCGAGCGGTCTTGAGCTGATTCGGTATATCAGGGAGAACCGCGGGGATACCGAGATCATCATGATCACCGGCTACGCGTCGGTCGAGGGCGCGGTGGAGGCGATGAAATTCGGAGCCAGCGAGTACCTTTCCAAGCCTTTTACCGACGAGGAGCTGATCGCGTCGGTCGAGCGGACGCTTGACAAGCTTCGCCTACACAGGTCCATGCGGATCGCGGTAACCGAGGCCCAAGCGCCAGCGGGTTTTATCGGTGATTCCGCGACCATGCGCGTCGTATACAGCAATATAGCGAAGTCCGCGCGAACGACGGCGACGGTTCTCGTAACCGGAGAAAGCGGAACGGGCAAGGAGCTTGTGGCGCGAGCGATCCATTATAACGGCGAGCGCGCGGCCGCCCCGTTTGTCGCGGTCAACTGCGGCGGCATCCCGGAGAGCCTGCTCGAAAGCGAGCTTTTCGGTCATGTCCGCGGCGCGTTTACAGGGGCAACCGAGTCCAGGGCCGGCTTTTTCCAAACCGCGGACGGAGGTACGGTATTTCTCGACGAAGTGAGCGAGATGACCGCGGCTATGCAGGTCAAGCTGCTAAGGGTTTTGCAGGAAAAAGAGATCTACATGGTCGGCTCCGCGCGAAGCATCGGCGTGGACGTGCGGGTTATCGCGGCTACGAATAAGGATCTTCGTGCGCTTGTTTCCAAAAACCTTTTTAGAGAGGATCTCTTCTATCGCTTAAACGTTATCTCGATCGAAGTGCCCCCGCTGCGAGCGCGCGCGGATGATATCCTTAAAATGATAGGGAGATTCGCGGAGAAGTTTTCGGCCGAGGCGGGCCGGCCCGCGCCTCGCTTTTCGGTCCGCGCGCTTGAGCTTCTCATGGGATATCAGTGGCCCGGCAACGTGAGGGAGCTCGAGAACACCATCCACCGGCTCGTGGTTATGTCTGACAACGATCCTATCGATGCGCCGGATCTTCCAGCGCTGATGCGCGGGAACCAAATCCGGGAAACGAACTTCAAGCGGCCGCTGGCCGAGGTAGAAGCAGAGTACATCCGCAATGTGATGAGCAGTGTCGGCGGAAATAAAAGCCGGGCCGCGGAGATCCTTGGAATCGATCGCAAGACCCTAAGGGAGAAGCTCAAGAGCAAATAATACTGGTGAATAATTACCCACTGGTGCATTTCTCTCCATTTGGATCTGTCGATTAGACTTTCCGGGTAGCGCTTCTACGTAAGCGTTCAGGGGTCAAACAAGTCGGCGGCCAATTCGCCTGTAAAACCGAGCGCGCCCGCAGGGCCGGCGAGGATGGTACTTGC
>JAFGIB010000318.1 GCA_016929805.1 Deltaproteobacteria bacterium
AAAAAGTGAGCACGCCCTTAGTTCGCGCTATTTTTCGCGAGCGAAAGCGGTTTACGCCGACGGATTTTTTGCAACGTTAAGGTATACTAATAGCAGTAGTAATGTTGCTTTTTATGTGTTGTTCTCAAGGACGAGAAGCGCAAGCTAAAACGCGGAGCGTAACGATGACGAAACAGAGCGAGACGAAAACGGGGAATGAACCTTCCACAACACATGGGACGAGATTCGTGGAAGGGAATACGGCCGAAACGAATAGCGGGTTACAATCGGCTACCGAAGCGACGTCGCTCGGGGCCGGTTCGCGGATCGCCTCGCACAAAATCGAGTTTCGAGGAGCCGGCGTCCATTATCTATCCGCCGGTCCAACGAGCGCCGCGGCGCTATTGCTATTGCACGGAGCGAGCTTTAACTCTAATACTTGGCAAAAGCTGGGCACGATTGAGCTAATAGCCGGCAAGGGCTATCGCGTGCTGGCTCTCGATCTTCCCGGCTTTGGCAAGTCCGGGGCGGCAAACGTCGACCCGGAGAGCTTTCTCGAGCATATACTTCCCCTGCTCGGCATCGATAAGCCGGTGGTCGTTGCTCCTTCCATGAGCGGGCGCTTCACTTTCCCCTTACTGTTGAAACACCCCGAAGCATTTGCTGGATTCGTTCCGGTGGCGCCGGCTGGCGCTCCGAAATACGCCGCGAAGCTCGTGAATCTACGGCTCCCCGCGCTTATCGTCTGGGGGCAAAACGATAGCGTCTTTTCCGCCGCTACGGCCGACGTGCTCGCGCGAAGCTTTCGGAACGTCCGAGTCCTAATCTTACCGGGAGCGGGTCACGCCTGCTACCTGGACCAACCCGGCGTTTTCCATCAAGCGCTTCTGGAATTTATGCAATCTATTAGCGCTACTAGTCCTTAAATCAGTCGGCGTAAACCGCTTCGCTCGTAAAAAATAGCGCGAGCCCTAAGCCGGTACAGAATCTCCACTTTCGAGCAATACTTTGCTCACTACCGTTACGATATCGCCGGGGTATTTGTACTGGCTGTCCGGATGGCTGAACAGAACCGCTACACCGGTTACGATAAAGCCTCCCAGCGTATAATGCCCGATAGTCAAGCTACGGTATCGTGCCGTTTCTGCCGTGCCGTCGTCGTACGAGAATTGTCCCGCGCTTTCGGATTCCCCCGTCGCCGAGCTATCACAGGTGGTACACGCGAGCTCGTTGCTAAGACGATCTCTAACGGTTTTCTCTATCTCGGTCGTCAGCGAAAAGCGCCCGTTTTGAGCCAATAACACGGGGGTCTTGTTTCGCACCACATACAGCAAACCGCCCAAGCAACTGCATTTCTCGACCAAGATATCGAGAAGACACTCCGCGCGACCGCGAGCGTCGGCACAGCTTTGCACCATTCCGCGCGTCTCGTTCATCAGGGTCGACGACACATTATACTCGGTCTCGTTCTGGGTGAATAATGTCGGCTCATCGTAAATCGCCATCTGCGCGCGACGGAATTTTTGTCTCAGCTTTTGGTACCTCGCTGTCAGAACGGGATTTCGACCTACTTTAAAGTGTTCCGCGCAGCATTCGGCATTCTGCTCGTAGCCCGTCACATCGTTCGCGGATATCGCCACGGATGCGCGGGTTTCGTAGGCCAGTCCGAGGTTAAGCCCGGTCGCTCCCATCGCCTTGAAACTCGAGATCACGGCTTGCGAATATTCAACCGCTTTTTCGTGTTTTCCGAGCCTGGACTCGGCAATCGCCAGAGGCATGATCAGGTAATTGCATAAATAACCCAGATCCGCTTTGCGCGCGGCCTCGAGAAACGCTTCACCGTCGGCCTGAGCCTGTTCTTCGCGTTTCATTAATAAAAGCGTCCTGAGATAGGCGCAGGCCGCGAACACCGAGTTTTGATACTCTCCTAGAGGTCCCAATTCCAAAGCTTTTTGAAGCTCATCGAGAGCGCGGGGAAAGTCGCCGCGGATACGATGGTACTCGCCCTGGGCGAAATGAAGCAGCGGCACGTAGCTCGAGAATCTTTCGGACAGCGCTTTGATATCATTGATCACCCGCTTCACCCCGAGCAGATCGTCCGACAATGAATAAGCCCTGAGCTCCGGGTGTAGATGTGTTCCCTCATAGTAACGCGAGGGGCTGTTTTGGATCTGTAAAAGCTCCGCCTGCTTCTGGCAACCATCGGCCTCCTGGGCCGAAGCCTGCCACAGATGATATATTTTTCGTATGCGCCAGGCGTTAACCTGGAGCAACGGCGAGGTCTCGATCTCCGAAGCCCGAGCTAACGCCTTTTCAAGCCCCATCATCGCCTCTACAATACCGAGCGCGTGCGTCACGCCGTAGCGCAGATACTGGTGATGCGCCCCTTCGAGGTTGGCTTTGTCCGCCCGGTCGAGTCGTTCGATGATAGCCAAATCCTCGCTATAGAGGCGTTCGACGCAGCCCATCATCCCCTTACCGTGGCCCCAAACCAGCCGGTCCACGATCCACAAGGCCGGCGAAAGTTCGATCAACGGCTTTATTGAGGGTAGCTGTCGCAATAAACTCAAGCTATCCGTAATATGGGCGATTCCGACCGCCTCGATCAGGGTCGCGGCGAGCGCGCGAACCGCGTCGGCCGGAGCCAGAACCCGCTCCCCGTCGGGGCTCGCGTCGTAGCGTTCCTGAGCGAGCATAAAGGCCCTTGTCAGGCGCTCTTCATGCGGAACCGAGTCGCCGAGCCGCTGATAAAACTCCAGCGCGGCGTCGCGATATTGCTGGTCGAGTAGTTCGATCAAATGGGCGGTGTCTTCGGTGCCTACGATCGCGACTAGTCCGCTCAACCGACTCAACAGGATATAGATCTCTTTTTGAGGTCGGCCTTTCGCTTTGGCCAGCTCGATGGCCCGTTGCATCGTGTGCAACCAACCCGGCGGCAGCGATTCGAGAAGCGTCGGATAAAGCCCCGGGTCTTTACCGGTCAGGGCTCTACTCTCTTGTGAAAAACTTATCAAAATATCCAAGGCTTGCTCTTCTTGTCCGGCCTCGAGATAGTGTTGCGCTGTCCGAAACGGTTCTGTCCGTCGCCTTTCGAATACCTCGGCCAATCTGAGATGGCTGTAGCGGCGGCTCGCTTCGTCCAACGACGCGGTCAGTACGGGTATCCACCCCTGATGGCTAAAACCATACAGCTCTCCGTCGCTCGCGAGTATTTCGCAAGCGGCGAGATCACTCAGATTCCGCGCCAAACTGGTGGCATTGAGGTGTTCGGTTAAGAGTTGACATTCTCTGAACGAAAAACCGTGATTCGGCCTTAACGCCATGGTGCGAGCCAAATCGAAGGCCTCGCGAGAGAGCGCGTTTACCCGCGCTCTTAGAACGTCGCTCAAGCTATTCGGTAGATCACTCTCATTGATGTTATTGGGTAGCGACCAACTGCCTGATTGATAGTGGATCAAGCCGCGGTCCAACAAATGCTGCGCCAAAAGCATGATCACTCGGGGATTTCCTCTTGAAATCGAATACAACCTGTTCGCCACCAGGCGCAGGTTAGCCGTGTCGCCGAACATCGCGCTGCAAAGGCTTTCGGTTTGCTCCAGGCTGAGAGCTCTAAGCCGCATGCGTTTCCCCGTATTCTTGAGTAGCGCGATCGCCGAGATCGATTTCGCCTCGGCGTCGTTTTCAACGCTTACCGCTAGGAGCAACTTACTACCCCGCAGGTGTTGAGAGAAAAGCGCTATAAAGGCCGCTGAAGGCTCATCGATTTGGTGTATATCGTCTAGCGCGATGATCACGCTCTGCTTTGAGCCGATCTCGAGCAGCCAATCGCGCATCGCCTCGTGAATCCGGCGTCTGAGTCGATGCGCGCTGTCCGGGCTTTGGGGGAGGATGTCGTTGAAAGTTCGTAATCTCGGCGGTCCGGATGAGTATCTTTCATGCCGAACGGCAGCGCTTCGGTTTTCAGCCGCACCCTGACTCTCGCAAGAGATCGCATTGACTCCCGGCTTAAGGTCGTCTACCAAGCACAAACCGATACTATTAATCCGGCTTCTGATCTCGGGAAAAACCTGAATCAATAGGGACAGATGGGGTCGTATACTCTCGACCGCCAGCTCCGGTAACGCTTCAAAAAGTTGACATGCCAAGGAGCGCAATCCGCTCCAGGCTCCCGCTCGGCATTCAGCCGCCGCTATCTTAACTATCGCCGCGCCGGAGAGCTTTCCCTTAAGTACCAAAGCGTCTAATAATCTCGATCGACCCTGACCCGATTCCCCTTCCACGACGATGGTCGCGCCCCGACTCTTGTGAATCTGTTCGATGGCTTGCTCGATCCGAGCGAGCTGCTTTTCTCGTCCGACCAAGTTGGGAGTCGACAAATAGGATTTCGACACAACAAGCCGTTCATCGATATCGATGCCGGCGACCGCGCTTAGTTTCTCCATCACCTCGATGACGTTAACCGGCCGGGCCATGGGATCGAGCTGGATCATCGACATGACCAGGTTATCCAGCTCTTCGGGGATACCCTCGACACGCTCCGAGGGCGCTGGTGGGGTCCACTGCCAAAATTCACTAAGCTGTTTAAAATCCTTTGCCGGGTAGGCCGCGCCGCCGGTCAATAAATAGTAAAAGGTCGCCCCCAACGAGTAAATATCCGTCCTCGCATCCAGAGGTTGATACCCCACGACCTCCGGTGCGGTAAACGCGGGAGTGCCGATCACGGCCCTCGAGGGACCCATGGGCGCCATGGCCCCAAAGTCCATGAGCTTGGCCTTTCCGTATCGCGTACGGCGGATATTGCGCGGGCTTAGGTCGCGATGTACCTGTCTATGGGAGTGAATCAGCCCGAGCGCCGAGCAAACATCGATCAACAGCGCGCAGGCCTGTTTCCAGTCTAGCGGCGCTATTTGGTTCAAATCGCCTCCATCCAAAAGCTCCATGGTGTAGTAGGGGCTGGTATTACTCGTTCCGTAATTGTATACCTTTACCACCCCGGGGTGCGCGAGCTGAACCAACGTTTGAAATTCGTATTCGAAGAGATCGGTGATTTTCTTTTGCTTGTTATTGTCATCCTTTGATACGAGTTGTTTGAGCGCGACGGTCTGATCGGTCGTCGTATCGATAACTTGATAAACGATCGCCACGCCTCCCCGCCCGAGCACTTTTTGCACTTGATAACGCTGGTCGATGGTTTCCGCGTTCGCAACCATCTCAGCCGTTGGCTTAGCGCTCACTATTGTTCTCCCACAGTGTAGTAACTGATCCCAAGAGAACCTCAAATACTCGATCGTCTCAACCAACTTAATATATACGGATAGAGCTGGAAGCTTTGAAGCGAAAGAAAAAAGCTGGCGAAATCGCGCGCCCTATCGCAACGGCACGGTAGGCTAAAGCGATCGGCGTGAAAGCTTTATGGTTGCCTTCGCGCCGATTCCGGCCTATTTCAATCGACGCTGAAGCTCTACTACCCCCTCCCCTAACCTTCGAAAGCACGTTATGACGCGAAAATGGATCGAACTAAAAGTAGACGAACATGTCGCGACGGTTAGCCTGAACCGCAGCGAGGCTCTCAACGCGCTAAGCTATGAGCTCGCGACCGAGATTACCGAGATCTTTCAGGAGCTCGGAACCATGGAAAAGATCTGGGTCGTCGTCCTCAAAAGCAACGCGCGGATCTTTTGCGCCGGTCTCGATCTCAAGGATGCGATGACGCGCGGCTTCATCGGTGGACCAAAACGCATGCTCGATATACCGGCTAGAGACAAGAACATCTTCGAGTGTTGTCACGCGATCGAGGAATGTAAGAAGCCGGTCATCGCCGCCGTGCACGGTATTTGCGTGGGTGCCGGCCTGGATATTATCTCATGCTGCGATATCAGGCTGTGCACGGCTGATGCGAGTTTTTCTCTTCGCGAGGCCAGAATCGGCATTGTGGCCGATATGGGCGTTCTACAGCGGCTCCCTTATATAATCGGCCAAGGCTACACGCGTTACATGGCGTATACCGGCCGTTTTTTCACCTCGGCCGAAGCGCAAAGAATGGGGCTGGTTTTGGAAGTCTTCCCTGATCAAGAGGCGATGCTGGCCGCGGCCAACAAGATAGCGTCGGAAATCCTGGAGAGCGCTCCGCTCGGCGTCCAGAACACCAAGGAGGTATTGAACTACAGCCGAAGCGTACCGATTAAGGACGGCATTGCCTTGGCGATTCACAAAAACATGCTTCTGCTTCAGACCGAGGACTGCGCGGAGGCGATGAAGGCGTTCGCCGAAAAGCGCCCGCCTCGCTTCAAAGGCGCCTAGAGCGCCGATCGGTTTGAAAACGTAACGACTTCGCGGTGTTATCGGTCTATCTGTGGTTTACTTCTCCTCGAATTACTCTCCGAGTAGTCCTTCGTCGAAGTAAACGCACAGCTAGCCTCGATAAACCCCGCGA
>JAFGIB010000319.1 GCA_016929805.1 Deltaproteobacteria bacterium
AATTCGCCCGTAAAACCGAGCGCGCCCGCAGGGCCGGCGAGGATGGTACTTGCTGTACCTGACGAGCCGGCCCGAGGACGAAAGCCGTTTTACAGGATGAATCGGCCGCCGTCGTCAAATAGTAGTACTGCCGTGAACGCATACTATTGCAACAACGCGAGTAGATCTTCTCTGGTGATACCTTGCGCTTGCGTCCCTTCTTCGATAGCCGTACGGGCGAGAGCGCGTTTGCGTTTTTGAAGCTCGAGCATACGTTCTTCAACGGTGTTTTCCGTTACCAGCCGCTGTATGAGAACCGGTCGTTCTTGTCCGATACGATGGGTTCGGTCGGCCGCCTGCTCTTCAACCGCCGGGTTCCACCAGGGATCGAGCAGGAACACGTTGTCCGCTGCGGTTAAATTCAGGCCCACCCCGCCTGCTCGAAGCGAAATTAGCATTACCGGAGGGCCGCTTTCAGCTTGAAACGCCTGTACCACGCTCGCGCGGTCCCTGGTTGAGCCGTCGAGTCTGGTAAAGGGAATTGCTGCGTTTTTCAGCTTAGGTTCCGTAAGGTCGAGAAGCGAAGTCCACTGGGAAAAGACCAACGCTTTATGCCCTTCAGCCACAACCGCTTCCAGAGTTTCTAATAACAAGGTTAATTTAGACGAACCATCGGCCTGTTGTCCTGGAATAAGCCCGGAATGACAGCACGCTTGACGTAGACGCAACAGCGCTTCGAGCGCCGCCATGATATTACCGCCGGCTTTTAGTTTTTCGAGTACTTCTCTGCGCGTGGCCGCGTGTATTGCATCGTATAGCTCCCGCTCGCGATCGCTGAGGGTGCAACGCATAACGATTTCGGTGCGAGCGGGAAGCTCTTTAGCAACCTCTCGTTTGAGTCTACGAAGCACAAACGGACGGATGCGCTGTCGTAATCGTTCTGCCGCATTTGCATCTGCCTCCGCGATTGGTTTGGCGTAGCGATCTTGAAACCCCTTTCGCGACCCGAGCAGACCCCGGTTGAGAAAGTGAAATTGGCTCCACAACTCATCTAACCGGTTCTCTACCGGAGTGCCGCTCAAGGCGATCCGGTATCGCGCCTGGAGCCGAAAGGCCGCCACGGCGACTTGGCTGTCGGCGTTTTTGATATTTTGCGCTTCGTCCAGCACGATCGTGTCCCACGTTCGTTCCGCTAAGAGGAATTCGTCTATCCGCAGAATCGCATAAGTCGTTAGCGTGATGTCCGCCTCTGGATCAAAGTATCGTTTGGGTCCGTGATAGACATGTTGCTTGAGCTTGGGTCGAAATCGCTTGATCTCGTTTTCCCAGTTGTGAACCACGCTTGCCGGCGCGACCACCAAACACGGGTAGCCTACCGCGCATAGAGCTTGAATGGTCTTGCCAAGCCCCATATCGTCCGCCAGCAGCGCGCCTAGGTTCGCTCGGGAAAGGAATGCGAGCCAATTGACGCCTCGCACTTGATAAGCGCGAAGCGTGGTTTGTAAATCCTCCGGAAGCTCGGTGCTCGGTATTCCGTCGAAGTTCTCTACCAGTAAACGAAGTCGGTCGAATTCGGGAGGGCTTTTCACTTCCAGCGCTTCACACAAGCGCGCTAGGTCAGGGATCGCGCACTGGGGTAACTTTTTGTCGATCGACCTGAACGCCTCGAGGTCAGCCAGAACTTGGCCGCAGCGTTCGAGCACCGTTTCGGGAAGCGGCGCCCATCCTCCTTCCACCAACGGAACCAGTGATTCGCCCCTACGCCAGGCGTTTAGGACCGCCTCAGTTGTAGCGTAACGACGAATTTCACCGTCATCGGAGACAAATGCCAAATCGTAGCCGTTGTCATTATCAAGAGCAAAACGCGTTTTCAGCGGTTCGGCGATAAAACAACAATCGAGTCCGTTGCCTTGGACGAGCGCATCGTCGCGCAGACGGATTCGCTCCGCGATTTTTAACGCCTCAAGTCCGACAAAACGCAGCGTTTTACCCACCTCAAGGTCCAATTCACGGCTAATCTCATCGATCAAAAGCTCTTCTTTTCGTTCGTTGCGCAAGGGTAGGGTACCGCCCAAATAGGTAAGCTTGCCCGCGTCGACCCGTGCGCTCGGCGGGTCGCCGTATACGATCGTGGTCAATACGTTCAAACATTCGCCGTCGTAGTGCAGATTGAATCCAAGACGGGGCTCTACGGGCGTGGCTTTGGGAAGAATTTCGCTTCGAAGATCGACCGGGACACGTTCCTTCAGCGAGGGAATGATGCGGCCAACCAAGTCGGCGAGCTGATCGAAGGTAAAAACGCGTCCTCTGCGCAACTCTTCGAGATCGCGATCGGATAGCGCGATCTCGCCTATCGCTTTTAGCGTCCCACCATGTAAAACAGCCCCGTTCGAGAAAATTCTGCTGATCGTTTCATCCTGGACCGCGTAAAGCCGAAAGCCGTCCTGATGGTCGTCGACGCGTACGCGTAGCACCGGTCCCGGTTCGTCTATAGCAATCGGTTGACCGTCCAGTTGAACGTCCGAGCAGTTCGCTAAAGCTGATAAGAGCTGCGGCATGATCGCACGCGGGATTCGTCCGCTTATCTGGGGGCTGAGTATCAGGTCCACGGCGATATCGGCTTGACTCGCTTCCAGACGGTTCACGGCATCTTTACGTTTGACGATTGTGAGGCGGGTATCGAGTCTTTTAAGCGCGTCGCCGTCCGCCATAAACCGTTCAAGCGATAGGCACCCGTCTATCGTCTCCAGTCGATAAGCTACCTTGACCGCTGGTGCCGAAATTCCTGGGATATCCGTTCCCGCCTCGGATGACCGCTTTAAAGCTATTACCGCCGCGGCCACGTGAACGCATACCGCATCCGCGCTCGGGCATTCGCACGACCAGTCCCGATGATGCGGAGAAAGAACGACCAAGGGAGAAACCATACCCCCTTTGGTCCGAATGCGAAGCTCATATTCGCCATTCGCGGTGCGCTTCCCATTTAGCTCGCCGTTGCGACAGAGTTGAACCGCGCGCGACCAGATTAGCTCCGAGCACTCTTCCCGTATCGCTTCGAATAACGCGTCCATACACAGTAATTCGAGATAGGCCAAGCAGCTCGTATTGGCAAGTCTCGTATTACGTATAGGTTAAATCCGGATAAACCAATTTAATTACCAATGAGAAAGCCGGCCCGGAGATATAACTGAAAATCTTCCAGGCTACCAATAACCCTATGATTTGCGCCATCGAGTTGTTGGCTAGCATTTCGTAGAAACGCACCACCGCTTTCGGACCAAACCCTTCGACCACGCCTGCCCCGTCCAGCGGCGGGAGCGGTATCAAATTAAATAGTCCCAATAGTATGTTGAGATTGAGCATGATCGATAGAAACATGCCTAAGGCGGCAAGTATCGACCCCGGCGAATCGCTATCGGGAGCGGATACCAGATGCGAAAAGCTTAGGGCGGCCGGCGGGACGAATACCCCGGATGCCAGCAAAACCCTAAGAATGACAAGCGCGACAAACGCGAGCGCGAAGTTCGAGAGCGGTCCGGCCAGTGACATCAAAGCCTGGCGTTTGGGGTAGCGCCGCCCCCAACTCGGATCATAGGGCGTGGAAGCCCAACCCATCATCCATCCGGAGGAGAAAAACGTAAGCACCGGAATCAACACCATACCAAACGGCGCTCGCCGGATGTGCGGCGTTGGATCCAGAGTCAGTTGACCGCCGTGATACGCCGTTCTATCTCCGCCACGGAACGCGGATAACGCGTGGGCATATTCGTGAAAGGTGATCGAGATGAGAAATCCCAAATACCATATAGCGAAATCACCGAGTTGTGAGGGAGAGAAGTGAGTCACAATATCGTTCCGAGATTGTGAATTTTTTTAGTTTTCGACCTGATCGGCTTCTGGGTTTCGGCGTTGCTTCGCCGTTATCTCTAACCGCGGATTACCCTTAACGGATCCGCAAAAACAGAGTATTTTCGGCGAAAAAACCGGCCTTTGAACGCAACCGCGTTCAAGCATAACCAGTAATCGGGTCGCCGAAATCACCGTAGGTCAAATCCCTTTACGATCAACGAGCTGCTTGGCGAAACGAGGGAACAGTGGGCGGGACAGGGATTGAACCTGCGACTTTCGCCTTGTAAGGGCGACACTCTACCGCTGAGTTACCCGCCCGGTTCGATTCTTGCCTTTTACCGAACCGCTGCAACGCGTCAAGCGCCTCGCGCGAAATAACCCGCGGAATCGACATGGCCACAACCGCGCAATCTCTCGTCACTGTTCAAAATAGCAGTTATTGCGAAACGTCGGCTCCTATTGCCTCGCCCCCGGGGGTTCGACCGTCGGCTCGGGAACCGCCTTGGTGTCGGCCGTAGCGCGATTTGCGGTTACGAGCTCCCCATTGATGAACTCTATCGGCGGCATTCGACTTCCGAAAACTTCATCCGGATTGCTCAGGCACAATGCTTCCCACAAGACCTCGTCCATATGTTCGATCAATACGATCCGGGTCGCCTTGAGCACCCGTTTGGGTATATCGCGCAGATCTTTTCGATTGTCCTTTGGAATCAGAACGGTAGTGATTCCCGCGCGATGCGCGGCGAGCATTTTTTCTTTTAATCCACCGATCGGAAGCACGCGACCACTCAGGGTAATCTCTCCGGTCATCGCGAGCTTGCGCCTCACCGGAATCTTCATTAACGCGCTGGCGATGCTCGTCGCCATGGTAATGCCGGCGCTCGGGCCGTCTTTCGGGATAAATTCCGGGAAGTGTATATGGCAGTCGTTCTTTTGATAAAAGTCCTCGGCTACGCCTAATAGCTTCTGGCGCGAGCGGATATAGCTCATGGCTGCTTGAGCCGACTCTTTCATGCCTTTTTCGAGCAATCCCGTGATAAACAGCTCTCCTTTGCCCGGAACCACGGAGACCTCACATTGCAAAATAGCTCCACCGTAATCGGTATACGCCAACCCATTGGTGAGGCCGATTTCGTCCTTGTCACTGGTCTTATCCGGTCTATACCTGGGCACTCCGAGATACTTGGGCACCGATTGCGCGGCGATTCGAACCTTTTCCGTGGTTTCTCGCGCCACGATCTTTCGCGCGACCTTGCGGCAAATGCTGCCTATTTCCCTTTCGAGATTCCGAACGCCGGATTCATGCGTATAGTGGTGAATTACGGTCCTGATCGCGTTCTCCGTAATTTCGATGTCGCCATCCTTCAGACCGGCCTCCGCTTTTTGCCTCGGGATCAGATAGCGAACCGCGATATTGAGCTTTTCAAACTCCGTATACCCGCTCAGGTCAATGATTTCCATGCGATCCCTCAGCGGCATGGGAATACCCGACAAGGTGTTCGCGGTGGTGACGAACATGATGTCCGATAAATCATAGTCGAGGTCCAAGTAATGGTCGTTAAAACCATGATTCTGCTCGCCGTCCAGCACCTCAAGCAACGCGGAAGCCGGATCGCCTCGGAAGTCCGAGGACATCTTGTCGACTTCATCCAATAGAAAAACCGGGTTGTTGGTACCTGCCTTACGCAAACGCTGTATAATTCTGCCGGGCAACGCTCCAATATAGGTACGACGGTGACCCCTGATTTCCGCCTCATCTCGAACCCCTCCGAGCGAGAGCCTGACGAACTCGCGACTGGTGGCTCGGGCAATCGATTTTCCGAGCGAGGTCTTACCCGTGCCCGGAGGTCCGACCAGACATAAAACGGGTCCCTTGAGCTTGCCGGTCAGTGCTTGCACCGCGAGATACTCGATAATTCTCTCTTTTACCTTTTTTAGACCATAGTGGTCCTCTTCGAGAATTCTCTCGGCTAGGGCGATATCGCGATTTTCCTCGCTTTTTTCCTCCCACGGAAGCGACAAAACCCAATCGACGTAATTGCGAACGACGGTCGCTTCCGCGCTCATCGGTTGCATGAGCTTAAGTTTCTTAAGCTCTTTTTGGAGCTTATCCTTCGCCTCTTTCGAGCACTTCTTATTTTCGATCTTCTCTTCCAGCTCTTGGATTTCGTTTTTAAACTCGTCGCGCTCTCCGAGCTCTTTCTGAATCGCCTGCATCTGCTCGTTGAGGTAATATTCCTTTTGAGTCCGCTCCATCTGCTTTTTGACGCGCGTGCGAATCTTTTTCTCTACCTGCAAGATTTCGATCTCGGCATTCATCATCTCAAATAGACGCGATAGCCGTTCTACCGCGTTGCTGGTTTCGAGAATTTCTTGCCGGTCGATAAGCTTGATAGATCCCAAATACACCACGATGGTGTCCGCGAGGCGCGCCGGATCCGCGATCGATTGTACCGAAACCAACATCTCGGGAGGAATTCTTTTATTGAGCTTAACGTAGTTTTCAAAAGTTGTTTGTACCGATCTAACCAATGCTTCGGTCTCGACGCTTTTTTCGTAGACCTCCTCGATCACCGAGACATTGCACAAGAAGAAATCCTCGTTACCGATAAAGCTTTGAATGCGCGCTCGTTTTTTGCCCTCTACCAACACTTTAATCGTCCCGTCCGGCAAACGCAGCAACTGGATAATCGACCCAATGGTACCGACGGCGAAAATATCGTCCGGCGTCGGATCGTTGGTTTTAGCCTGTTTTTGAGCGGCGAGAAGGATTTCCTTCTTGTTCTCCATGGCCTCTTCGAGGGCGTTGATCGATTTTTCCCTCCCGACGAAGAGCGGAACGACCATATGCGGAAATACGATAATATCTCGTAGGGGAAGTAACGGCAGTACCTTGGTTTCAGGCATATTGTGGTTACTATATCCGTTATCGTTCCGATTGAAGAACATCCGTGGAACCTGAGGGTTTTCGTCGCTAAGCGGGTTCAGCTTCTTTCTTTTCGTATACCGTTAGCGGCTTCTCTCCCTTTCGAATCACATTGTCCTTGATCACGATCTCCTTTATGCTGGGCTCCGAAGGTACTTCAAACATAATATCCAACATTGCCTTTTCGAGGATCGCCCGCAAGCCTCTCGCTCCCGAGTCGCGCTGCATCGCTTGGGTCGCTACCGCTCTCAACGCTTTTTCCTCGAATCTCAGCTTTACACCGTCCATCTCGAACAGCTTTTGATATTGCTTGGTCAGCGCGTTCTTAGGTTTGGTCAGTATGTCCATTAAGGCTTTTTCGTTGAGCTCATGCAACGTCGCGATGACCGGAAGCCTTCCGATAAATTCGGGTATCAATCCGATTTTCAGCAAATCCTCCGGCTCGACTCGTTCCAGGATCTCTCCGATCTTCTTTTTCTTTTTAGACGGGATATTCGCGCCGAACCCGAGCCTTCTTTCGCTGATCCGCCGTTCGATAATTTCGTCTAATCCCACGAACGCGCCGCCACAAATGAATAGAATGTTAGTGGTGTCGATCTGGATAAAATCTTGTTGAGGATGCTTGCGACCACCCTTGGGCGGGACGTTGGCAATCGTCCCTTCTATAATCTTTAAAAGCGCCTGTTGGACCCCTTCACCGCTTACATCGCGGGTAATCGATGGGTTGTCTCCCTTGCGCGCGATTTTGTCTATTTCGTCGATGTATACCATGCCTCGCTGCGCGCGATCAACATCGTGGTCCGCGTTTTGAAAAAGCTGCACGATGATATTTTCGACGTCCTCACCGACATAGCCTGCTTCCGTGAGCGTGGTCGCATCCGCCATGGCGAAGGGAACATTGATGATTTTAGCCAGGGTCTGCGCCATCAGGGTCTTTCCCGAACCGGTAGGCCCTAGCAGTAAAATATTCGATTTTTGAAGCTCGACATCGTCCGTCGAGACGCGCGATTCGATTCGTTTGTAATGGTTGTGAACGGCTACCGCTAAAACCTTCTTGGCGCGATCTTGACCGATTACGTATTCGTCGAGGACCGCCTTGATATCGGACGGTTTTGGTAGCGGCCCGTCTGACGAGAAAGAATCCTCCCGATCAACCTCTTCCGCGATAATATCGTTACAAAGGGCAATGCACTCGTCGCAGATGTAAACGGTCGGACCCGCGATAAGTTTTTTTACCTCTTTTTGCGATTTTCCGCAAAATGAACACTGGAGGCTTCCGTGGTTATCTTCCCTTCGTCTGTCCACTTTCAGCTACCTACTAATACTCTTTCATCTAACCTCTAACGGTGCGTATATGCTGTTAGTTTAGCAATGACCGTTTCCGACGGCAAAGAATTGTTGTTCCGACGAGAGTCATATTAGTTACTATTTTTCTTTAATTTCATATTCGGCACGACCTATTCTCGAGGTTTTACCACGGCGTCGACGATTCCATAAGCGACTGCATCTTCCGCGGATAAGTAGTTATCTCTTTCCGTGTCGCTCTTGATTTTCTCTACGCTTTGTCCGGTGTGTTTAGCCAAAATTTCGTTCATCCGTTTCCGTAGAAAGAGGATCTCCCGCGCGTGAATTTCGATATCTGTAGCTTGGCCGCGCACTCCTCCTAGAGGCTGATGAATCATGATCCGGCTGTTCGGCAGGGTTTTACGAAGTCCTTTTGCTCCCGCAGCGAGCAGCCAAGCCGCCATCGATGCCGCCATACCTAGGCACACTGTAGCGACTGGGCAACGAACGTACTGCATGGTGTCGTAAACGGCTAATCCGGCCGTAATCGAGCCACCACTGCTGTTGATATAAAGGGTGATTTCCTTATCCGGGTCTTCGCTTTCGAGAAAGAGCATTTGAGCGATGATGATGTTCGTCGCATCATCGTTGATTTCGCTACCGAGAAAGATAATCCGGTCTCTCAACAACCTGCTGTAGATATCCCAGCTGCGTTCGCCCCTCGGTGTTGTCTCGATTACTTGCGGGTAAGGAATGTAGCCGACTATAGGGTCTTTTTTCACGGGTTAGTCTCCTCTTCTGCGGTATTGGATGGGATCGATGTCGCGTCTCGAATAGTAGCCTTTGAAAGCAAATAGGCCATCAGCTTTTCTTCCATCATTTCAGCCACGAGATTTTCGCGCATCCTGTCTGAATAATCGGCTCGCAGCTTCGCGACATGCTTTCCCGTAAGCTTTGCCAACTCTTCGAGCCGCTGCTCGACGTCTTCGTCCGTGATTTCCATTTTTTGATCGCGAGCTATCTGTCCTAAAAGCAACGCGCCGCGCACCTTTCGCTCGGCTCTTCGGCGAAGCTCGTTTCCGGTCTCATCGTCGAGGGTCGCTTCCAATCCCGCGTATTGTTGAAACGAGAGAAAGGTCTCTCGCATGGCCTTTTCTTGTTTTTCCAACAGCGTGGGCGGAATCGGCACCGGGTTTTTGTCGATTAGTAGATCGACCAACTTCTCTCGCACGGATGAATCGGCTCGTTTTTGCGCAGCTTGCTCCAGCTCTTTTCGCAAAGCCGCTTTCATCTCTTGCATCGACTCGTAGGAAAGGTCCTTAGCGAACTCATCGTCCAGCTCCGGAAGCTTTCTTTCTCGGATCTCCTTGACCACAATCGCGAACTCCGCCTTAACCCCTTGCAGCTCCTTTCGAGCGAAGTTGTCGGGTAAATCGACGGCAATCGTTTTTTCCTCTTCCGGTCTTAACTCCAGCAATCCTTCGTCGAGCTGTCTAAGCAGGCGGCCGGTCCCGATTTCGAGCTGACGATCCGTGCCGCCTAAATCGCTTTTCAATTCGCCTTCTACCGTCACCGTGTAATCTAGCGTAAGGATGTCTCCCTTGCGGGAGGGTCGAATCGGGTCTGGAATAATAAGGTCCGCGTGCTGTTCACGGAGTCGCTCGATTTCTTTGTCTACGATCTCTTCGGAAACCCGATCGACGGCTTTTTCCACCTCTAGCCCCGAGATGTCGATGGATTCGATTTTAGGCCGCACTTCGAACTTGGCGTTGAAGCTCAACGGCATACCTTCCGCTACGTCCGATGGCTCGCTCATTTCTTGAATCGCGATAAGCTCCAACGCGTGCTCGTCGATCGCTTTCGAAAGGCTCTCTTGGACGAGCGTCTTTCGAACCTCGCTTTTTACCGATTTTCCCATCATCTGCCGAACAACGTTCAAGGGGACTTTTCCCGTTCTGAATCCTCGAATGCGAGCGTTTTGCTGCAATTTACGATAGGCGGTTTCCAATTCTTTTGATACTTCTTCCCAAGGGATCTCAACCGTGACATCGTAAAGTACTGGGCTGATTGGTTTGATTTGTGACTGCATGCGCGGATTGCCTCCAGAAAATCTATAGTAATTGACCGCAACTGAAGCGCTAGCCGTACTAATGTGGGCGGTTGATAGCGTCAAGCACGTATTTGAGCCGTTGCCGTCGGTACGCGAAGCTAAATCGTCGCCGCTTCTCCTCCGGGCGAAGATAAAAGTTCGCTCCACTGCTTCCAGACGCGGAGTACCTCTTGATGGTGTCGCTTCGGTAGCTGTCTTACGATTAGTACATTTCTATTGTCGCGCGCAACTGTAAAAAGCTCCCGTTGGTTTTCAAGAACACGGTCCAACACGCCGAAAGCGGCTTTCTCAGCTTGCCTCGCTTCGTCCTCGTCGTCCCAAGTCGTAAACCAAATAACCGCCGTCTCCCCGTTGTCATTCCGGTACAATCTGAGTCTATCCCAGCCCCAGCCTTCGGCAGCGCTTCGCGCAGCATTCTCGTCCGCTCCTTGAGCGAAATAGACGCGAATTTCCAGCTCGCCCAGCGTGTCATCCTCCACAAGCCGATAACCGGCTTTCTCAAGCGCTCGTAACTGCGGAATATCGACGACTTGCGGGAGATCTCCGCGTAAAAAGCGTTCTGGATGGAGCACCTGTTCCGTCGACGTCGGCGGGCTTTTATGCGCGATATCAATTGCTTTCCAACCTCCTCGACCGTGCAGATTCGCTACAAACGCGAGACCGTCCACATAGGCCGACAGTAGCGGTACGCGAACGATTGGAGGCGCGTTTACCAACTCGGGTCCGGCCATCGGCATTTGGTTGACCATCTCGGCAAATGAGCGAATCCATGCGGGATTTCCGGTGAGTTGGCTTAATTTGGCGTTTGGTTGTTGATTTCTGAGCATGTACCCGATCATGGCCAGCGTTGCGTCGCCTTCTATAAGCGACCTGAAGGCATTCTCGGCGTCATTGTCGCGTTTACGCTCCATATTTTCGAACAGAGCGAGGTGTTGACTTTGCAACGCGTGTACCAATTCATGCACCAGTCCGACGCGCGCTTCGTCAACCGCGGGGTACGCCGAGTCTTCCGGTTCTTTTTCAATAGTGCGAAATACGTCATCGCGCACCACGAGCTTGTCTTTCTCCGGATCGTAGTATCCGAGTATTTGCTCTCCTAAAACGCGCAGTAGAAGTGTTCGTATATCGAGTTCGGGGCTTAGCAATCCAAGAGCCGTGTAAACTGCTTTCGCTCTTTCTAGCTCGGTATCTTCTATTTGGGATTCGATGTGAGCCACGATGGCGGTACGGTCTTGGATGATCACCGGAACCGGACGAATAAAACTTAGACCGCGTACTTCCTCGGTTTCCGCCATCAACTCTTGAATTACCTCGAATTCGCGCGCGGTCGGTCTCCTATTGAAACCTCCTTTTTTTCTTTCTACGCGTTGAGAAGCCTGCGTTCGGGAGGTCTCTTTCCCGACTGTCTCAGCGCTCGGCTCGTTTACCGATATACAGGCGCTGAATAGGAAAATCGTTATACAGGTTGCAAGCCGTCTCGTTTCTTTTAACACCGGTCTGAAATGCCATGACTCTTTTCGCATTGTAGCTTTTGTCTCTTTTTTCGATTCTATCTCGCGAAATCCCGGAAAAGCTGTGCAGCCCGCTTTTCGGGCTTTGTCCAACAGCGCCGGTTCGGACGCAAATCCACGAAATGAGAGTTCCTCTCGTGCCTTCATATAAGTGTAGGTTTTGTTACCACACAGTAGACCAAAGGTTTCCAGCCGAGTTCGCGTTTTAGAACGAGCCGCGCGGTACGGCAGGCGACATCTCGCAGCCTATCATTGTCGATAGGAGGCTCCAGACCTAAAAGGGACTGGTCCACCTTGATGCTGATCGCTTTTAAAAGTTCTTGGCTTTGCTCCTCGTGCACGACGCCTCTGGTTAAGACCGCCGGGTCCGCGATAACGCTTCCGCTCGAATCGACGACAAGTACGATTATGACGATGCCTACTTGTGCCAACAGCTTTCGATCTTGAAGGACTATTTTTGATATCTCGTGTTCTGATTGGAGGAAGACTTGGTCGGTGTGCACGGTTTCTACGATTCGACTCCCCCTGTCGTCGAACTCGATGACCGTACCGTTGCCTACTACTATCGTTTCATTGATTCCCATTTCTTGGGCCAATCGCGCGTGGTGGTTTCGATGATAGAACGTGCCGTGGATTGGGACAAACGCCTTCGGTCTCGTTAGCTCTAGCATTTTACGTTGTTCTTCCCGGCACGCGTGTCCACTCGCGTGCAAGTCCCGATCAAGGCTTTGATGCCACACGCTAATTCCGTCGCGTTCGAGCTTGTTTATTAGTTCGAAGACTGCGTATTCATTTCCAGGGATGACGCGGGACGATAGGATGACCTCGTCGCCTTTTTCAAGCCGCAGTCGTTCGTGGGTCTTATTTACCAAGCGATAAAGGACCGCGCGCGGTTCGCCTTGCGTACCGGTTGCCGCGACCAATAACCGCTGACGGGGGATCGACATTGCTTTTTCGACCGAGACAAACAAAGGCTTGTCGTCGGCCAACAGACCCAGCGATTCAGCTAGACGGTGGTGGGTTCGTAACGAACGGCCCAATAGTAAAACCAGGCGTTCGTGTTTTTTCGCCGCAGTGAGCACTGCCCGCAATCGATGGATGTTAGAGCCGAACAGACAAACGACCACCCTGCCTTTTGCGTTAGCGATCCGTGCGTCCAAAGCAGACGCGACGTCGATCTCACCGCTAGAAATACCTTCAACATCGATATTGGTAGAGTCGCTTAGAAGAAGTCGCACCCCTTCATCGCCGATCTCTGCAAGACGCTTAGTATCCAAAATTTTACCGTCAGGCGGATTCGGATCGATCTTAAAATCTCCTGAGTGAACGATTGTTCCGGCTGCCGTCCTAAAGACCAGGCAAACGGTGTTCGGTATGGAGTGGGTGGCTTGAACCGGCTCGATATCAAACGGCCCTATTTGCAGACGTTCGGCCGGCATCAGTTGGAACAAACGGGGTTCGTTCGGGGGGGCTACCTCGTTCAGTCGTTCTCTAATCAGAGCGATAGCGTAGGCCGGGCCGTATATCGGTAGATCAATATATCTCAAAAGGTAAGGGATCGCTCCGATATGGTCCTCGTGACCGTGCGTTACTAGAAGCGCCTTGATTTTGTCCGCTCGGCTAAGAAGGTAACCGAAATCGGGATAAACCAGGTCTATTCCGAGCTCCCGATAGGAAAAAGTTACGCCGCAATCGACCAAAACGATCGCGCCCCGGTGCTCGATGACCATACAGTTCATGCCGACTTCGCCTAGACCGCCAAGGGCGACGAGTCTGATTGAGGAGTCATCGGAGAGTGATTCAGTGTGGTCCAAGATCAAGTATTTCGTTGATGAGGGCTAAAGTAACCGTAGTTTTCGCGTCTCCGATTTAGCGACATCTTCGCTTTGATGCTAACTTGAAAACCACTCGAAATATCGTCGCTATTGCTCTGAGCTCGCGAAACCGGTTCAAGCTTGCCCGAGGCAGTCCGAGCGCGAGTTCGCTTCACATATTTGCTCGCGTGCCCTAAGAGTCAAGGAGGCGCTTCAACGAACGATTCGACGTTACGAAACCCTTTATACCTAGCGGGTTCGCGCACCATTCTTCCGCATCTATAAATCTCAAACGATGTGACCGCGTTAAGTGTAACCAGTTGTAAATCAAGGCGGAAAGGCTGTTTTTTCAGCGCAATTAGAGCGTCTTTCGTGTAGTTTGCTTACGTCGGGATAGGCAGAACGTACATTGTGCTCTTGACCTATTTGACCATTGGATTAAGGCCATGCTACCCAGCGCTACATCGCTGCTCGGTTTTATTGGAGACAATCTATGCGACTAACAGTTCTTCTTTCGTGTTTTCTCGTCGTGTCGTGGGGTGCATTTGCTAAGGCCCAGGATACTCGATCCACGTCAACCGATACGTCTGCGTCGGACGCGTCCGTGCCGGACGGTTCAAGCGATAGCTCCGTCGCGGAGCCTCAAGAGAGTTCGGCAAAAAGCCCGCCGCAAACGGAAAAACCTTCTGATTTTTCAGAAGAGTCTCAAGATATTCCACAAACAGATGGCTCACCTGAAGCGGGTGAGGGGAAAAGCGAGAGCGTTGAAAAAGAGCAACCCTCTGTGCCGCCGCCGAGCCTAACTCCGCAGGTTGTCGCTCCCGCGCCGAGCGCGGCGCTCAATGTCCCGAGTCCTGACGATGCGCAAGGTAGGCTGGAAGCCGATCTCCCAGAGGCCCTTAAGACCGAGGAACCGCAATCGACCGCGTCTCAGCCGGTTCTTACGCTTCACGGTTATATGCGTATGCGAGGAGAGCTTCAGGATACGTTTTGGTTGGGACGTGCATTTCCGGACGAAGAAGACGAGTACACGCCGGAGCCTTTCCTTCGCTTTCTACCGCTAGAGAACCGGATTCAGAACCGGCCAGCCGACTGCGGGGACGATTGCGACGTGGACAGCCTGCAGTTCGCGAACTTGCGGTTAAGGCTCGCGCCACAGCTCAATATCAGCGACGACGTGCGCGTAAAAATGATGTTCGACCTGTTTGACAATATGGTTGCCGGTTCGACTCCGGCGTCCTTCTACGGCGCACCTCCCGCGGGTACAACCGATGCTTTTTCCTCGACCGACATACCACCGGAACAGAGCAATTTGCGAGATAAGATTGGAGACAGCATCGTGGTGCGGCGCGCGTGGGGAGAGGTTCGAAACCGTTCGCTCGGGGAGCTGCGTTTCGGGCGGATGCGAAACCATTGGGGTTTGGGCATCATGAACAACTCGGGCGACGAACTGGACGACGATTTTTCTTCGGAAATCGATAAACTGATGTTGATTACCAAGCTTGTGGGTATCTATTTTTCGGCCTCTTATGATTTTATTTTCGAAGGCTTCCTGAAGCCGAATGATTCGACAGGGCTGGTATCCGAGGTCAACCAGCTCGATGATGTCGACCAATTTTCCTTTACCGTTTCGCGTAGATTAGATCCGGAAGAGCAGACGTTATTGCTGGAACGTGGGGGGGTTGCGCTTAACGGCGGCATCTATTTTTCTTACCGTGAGCAGGACTATTATACTTACGACCCGGAAGGTAGCGAAACCGAGGCGCTGGCCAAGCTCGGTGCCGAAACCTTTACCTTCGACGGGTTCGGAGAGCTGCGTTGGGAAGGGTTGCGGTTGGGCTATGAGGGTTCTTTTACTTTTGGTTCGATCAACGACCTTTCAACCGCGGATGAGTCCGACGACAAGCTGGATATTCTTCAGTTCGGAACCGCGTTTGAATTTGAACTCAGGTTATTGGATGAGAAGCTGGGAATATATTTCGATTCTGGATTCGCCTCGGGAGACGGATCGGTGGAGGGCCTGTCCTCTTACGATAACTTCATAGACCAGCGGGACAGCAACCGTACGGTCTCTACCTTTCGATTTCATCCGGCTTATCGCATCGATTTGATCTTGTGGCGCAGCATCATGCGTCAAATTACCGGAGCTTATTACTTTCGTCCGGGTATTAACTACGATTTTATCAGAAACCAGTTCGGGCAGCTCTTCGGCGCCCGCCTGAACGTTCTGTGGAGTCGAGCGGCTGTTCCCAAACAAACCTGGGGCGACGACCCGGACCTCGGCGTCGAACTCGATCTCTCTTTGTACTGGCGCAGCGAAGACGGCCCGGAGTTATTCGACGGTTTTCACGCGATGGTTCAATGGGGAATTCTCTTTCCCCTGCAAGGTCTCGGATACACCAGTGAAGACCTCGAGAACTACCCTAATTTCGACGAGTTGGAAATCCCCAATGCCTTGCGAGTGGTCTTGGGTATCGTGTTCTAAACTATCTTTATCTGCCGTAAAAGCGTCTCGGCTGAGCTCGCGACGCGACTGCGTCGCGAAAGTTCAGCGGTTACAATACTGCGAAGGCGCGCGCAAGCCTCTTCAAGCCCATCGTTGATGATGAGGTAATCGAAAAAGCCGTAGTGCTCGATTTCGCGCTTGGCGTTATTGAATCGAATTTCTATGGTTTTCTCATCTTCAGCGCCGCGCGCGTAGAGGCGTCGCTTGAGCTCATCGATCGACGGCGGCAATACAAAGACGCTGACCGCGTCCGCTCGCACCGCTTTGATCTGCCTCGCGCCTTGATAGTCGATATCGAAAAGAATTCCTCTTTGATTATTCCTTTTACAACGTTCGATTTCACTCAGGCTGGTTCCATATAAATTGCCGTGCACTTCCGCCCATTCCGCGAAACGACCCTGTGAGATCATACGCGAGAAACGCGCGCGGTCGATAAAATGGTAATCCTTTCCGTCCATTTCAGACGCGCGCGGTTTTCGGGTGGTATGTGAGACGGAGAACATCATTTCCGGAAAATGACGCAATAAGTCGCGAGCTAAAGTCGTTTTTCCCGCGCCCGACGGCGAGGAGATGATTAACAGCAAAAGATCGTCGTTCATATCGAATAGCTATTGTAAAGAGTTATAGGACGTTCTGGACCTGTTCGCGCATTCGTTCGAGCTCGGCCTTTAACTCGACGGTCAGGTGCGTAACAGCCACATCGGAGATCTTCGAACCGAGCGTATTCGCTTCGCGAATCATTTCCTGTAAAAGAAAATCCATTCTCCGTCCGATCGGGCCGTTCGACGCGGATTCGACCATCGACGCGAATTGGTCGCAGTGGCTTTGAATGCGTACGAGCTCCTCGGAGACGTCCGAACGGTCGGCGAAGAGCGCGACCTCGTGTTCGAGGCGGCCGGGGTCAAGCGTACACGCGCAATCGGTCAGCAGCTTTTCCACCCTAGCGCGCAGCCTTTCCCGGTAGGTTAAAACCAGATCGGGGAAGTGAACGCGAACCTTCTCTACTTGGCCGCGTATGAACTCGAGCCGTCTTACGAGATCGGACGCCAGCGAAGCCCCTTCGGACGCGCGCATCTTACTCAGCTCTAGACAGGCCTGCTCCGTAGCCGAGGCTACTGCTTGACTGATGTCTTCTACGTTCGGAGTGTTTCTAAGCGCAAATAGCTCCGGAACGGAGGAGAGCACCGATAACGGAATCGGCTCGTTCGGACACAACTCATCTCGTAAATCGGATAGAGCTCGAAACGCTTGTTTCGCTCTTTGTCTATTGATTTCAAGCTCGCCGCCTATTTGGCCTTCTATTCGGCCGTTAATTTCAATTTTTCCTCTGTCCGCGAGCTTTCGAACAATCGCATCGCAATAACGGGCGTATTCGGCGATTTCAGCAGGCATTCGAACCCGAACGTCGAGATACCTGTGGTTCACGCTACGCGCTTCCACGATCAACCTTCCCCGACCCAATGGAGCAGTGCCGATTCCATATCCCGTCATGCTAAGCACGTGGGTATTCCTTCTTATGACAGGCGCCGTCTCTCTTTGATTTGCTTCATTACCTTTGCGTATTCGATATCAAAGGTCGTCGTTCCTTCTTGGAGATTTTTGATTTTAGAACGAACCTCCCGGTCCAATTCGGTATCCATATCCATGTGTTTCCGAAGCACTTGTGTGGTCTTTTTACGCAGCTCGGTATCGGTCGCGAATATCTCCAAGACGTTATTGCTGTGAAACAGGATATAGAGAATCTGCTCAAGCAGATAAGGCAAAACCTCCTCGCTGGTCGGAAAGCCGCGCTCTTTCGCTATCTGGTTTCTCATCTGACCGAGATGGCTGTATCCGAGCCCTCGAGACTCCATTCGGTTTTTCGCCTCTTCGATCAGTTCCCGATCAAGACGCAGATACTCTTTCAGCACCGATTCTACATCGAGACGCGCCTCTTGCTCGTTTTCAAGCTCAATATCGCCGTTTGTGCTAAGGAGACGAATAAGCTCCTCGGCAATAATTTCAATTTTTCCTTTATATAACCGCATTTCTTAATATTCGTCTTCGTTTTTATGTTAGGTCAGCTCGATAAATATTAGGCAATTACCGTAGGGCGTAGCACACATCTTTGACAAAAGCTGAAGATTGTAACGTAGTAGAGAAAAAAGCGCGAAAAATGCCAAAAAAGGCTACTGCGAGTTGTACACTACGTCAACTCGTCTTCTATTTATAAAAAAATCTCTGGTAGATAGAATATCGTACTATTGCTCGACATTTATCGATTTGATATGCTTTTATTCCGGTGTTTTCTTTTCTAGAAATATCTTCAAATAATCTATTTATGCGAAAACCGGTTAGACATTAGCCTTTGATAAGACGATGAGATATTATCGGAGTTATTCAGTTTACCTACTAGGTTTTCCTTTTTCTTCGTTTCTTCGTGGTTATTACCTGTCTTAACCCGAGAGTTCTTGCTTCCATTTTTTATTTAAGGTAAAAGAGGAGCCTGTTTCTTTCGCCCTAGGGGGGAGGTACGGGATGAATCACCTTGCCAAGGTGGGACGTAAATCGCGGAAGGATTCCAACGATGAAGAGATGGTGGCTAAGCAGTATCACTCTTTAGCCGCGTTTAAACGCTGTCCGATTTTTGCCGAATTAAGCTCGAACGTTGTGAATGAGGCGCTTTCCTCTTTTTCTTTCGGCTTTTTTCCCTGGCGAAAGCAGGTCTACACTCAAGGCCAAAAAGGATCGCATCTGTTTGTTATAAGCGCGGGACGTGTTCGTATCTCTCGAATCGCCGAGGGAGAACGCGCGCAGACCATAGCGTATCGAGGCTGCAACGAGATAGTCGGCGAAACGGTTCTGCTTAACGGTCAAACCTACCGCGAAACGGCGACCTCGACGGAATATGTGGAAACCGTAGCGATTCCGCTTTCTTTTATCAAGAGTACCATAGAGACGGATTCAAAGTTCTCGATGCGTTTTATTCGACTGATGATCGAACGAAGCTTGGAGGCGGAGCGCCGGATCGAAAACTTCTTGAAAAAGGGGGTTGAAGCGCGCGTCGTCGATTTCATCGTCGGCGCCGCCGCAAGTCACGGAATACCGGAATCTCGAGGTACGCTAATCGGTATGAAGTTTACTCATCAAGAGATAGCCGATTACGTCGGCTCTACCAGGGAGACCGTGACGATTATTCTCGGTGAGTTGAGGCGCCGGGGATTAATCCAAGTCGACCATCGGAGGTTGATCGTGGCCAATGCGGATGCCTTGAGTAAGCTTGTATAGACTCTTACTCGATTCCCGATTCGATTCGTTTTCGCATCCGTTTTAGCAGCTCGTCCCAGCCATCTCGATTGATTATTCGATTGAATTGGTTTCGGTAGTTACTGACCAGGCTGACGCCGTCGGTAACTACATCTACAACCCTCCAATCCTTATTGGTTTTCTTTAGAGTATAGTCGATATGAATTTCAGGCGCGCGTCGGTTCTTTTTTGAACGAGCCACGGTACGAACCACGGTTCCCGTGGTTCGGTCTGATTCGTCGATATAGCGGATATCGTATTCCAAGGTTGATTCAAGATTCCTGCGGTAGTTGCTTTCTACCAGTTGCTTGAGTAATGCAACGAATTCGCCTTGTTTCGTCGCGTTTAATTCCGACCAGTGGTCTCGTAACGCCTCGCGTGATACAGCGTCGTAATCGAGTAATTCGTCAAGGGTATTAAAGAGCTGAATATTTCTTTCTCCTGTCTGATTCGCTGCTCTGGTCGATCTTCTTAGAATGCTAACCACAGCTTCGTGTTTTCTTTTTAGGAAGTCCTTCGCGTTTTGCTGAGCATCGACCGATCCGGTTATAAGAAGGGTCGTTATAATAGTGAAGAAAAGGCACTTTTTCATGGCAACTCTCCGTCTTTCAAATGGATTGACGATTTCACCCGGCCTCGCATTCTTCGCAACCGTTCAGGGGGGTAGTGCTGTTTGGCTACGACGACGGCCGATTCATCCCGTAAAACCGGCACCGACCCTGGGGCGATTCTATTCGAATCACCCCAGGGTCTTCGGGCCGGCGTACTCGGGTCCTTCGGACCCTGTGTACTGCCGCTGGAAACGTACAGCTTCGCGGAGTCGCGTCCGCTCCGCTTTGTACGTTTCCATCGACAACCGTTAGGTACAGCAAGTACCATCCTCGCCGGCCCTGTGGGCGCGCTTGGTTTTACGGGCGAATTGGCCGCCGACTTGTTTGACCCCTGAACGCTTACCATTCTTCGTCGTTACTCGCAGCTCTGATTCCATTCGTCCAGAGTCAGCAAGCTGCTCCCGATTGTTCTTTCCAAGTGGGCTACCGCGAGGTTGAAGTCATATACGGCCTGCAAGTGGTTGTATCTCGCCTTGAAATATGCGCCTACAGCATCGACCAACTCCTTGGTTTCTCCCACTCCCACTTCTTCCGCCTGCGCCGCCGATACGAACCAACGGCGCGTCTCTTGATGGCCTTTTTTCCATGCTTCTACACGGCGTTTCGCGTCCATGACGGCGGAATGGGTCGTCGCGACCTCGAGCGCGATCCCGTCGAGAGCTTGATCCAATCCGCTATTGATCTTTAGAAGATTCTGCTTTGAACGTTCCACTCGGTACGCGTTCCCCCAAAAATCGAGCGACCAACGCGCTACCAGCGCTGCTCCAAAAGAGTTATAGTTCGCGGGATCGGGCACAAACGGATTGCTCTGATCGGTGATACCGGACGAGTAACTGGTGGAGGCTTGAAGCGCTAAAGCAATGTCGGGGAAATATCTCGCCTGGTTCGCGTCGAGATCGGCTTCGGTCGCGACGATTGCCGCTCGGAGCATTCCAGCTTCGGGCCGTTCCTTGCGCCCGATTTTTTTATAAGTTGTTATAGACTCGGGAGCGAAATCGACCGGCTCCAGCGGGCAGTCGGGCACTCGTATAAGCTTGATCCCCGTTAGTATCTGCAACGCCGCGACCGATGATTCAGCCAACCTCACCGCTTCCGAACTTCGCGCGTCGACCTCGGCGAGCGTAGAAGCAAGCCGGTATTTATCGGATTGATTAACTTCCGGATCATCAGACTCGAGCCGTTTATCCAGCCGTTCGACTGCGTTCGCCAATTTGTTTCTTCCTTCAGAAATCATCTGCTGGATATCGAGTGCAAGCTGTAAAGCGTAATAGGCTCTTCTCACGTCGAATAGCAACTCCGCTTTCTTCTGATCGCGATCGAGCTCGGCGCCTCGAACGGCCGCTCGCGCCGCTTGTCGCGCCGCGCTCAGCTTTCCAAAGGTCCAAAGCGGAATCGCACCCTTCACCTCGGTTTTGAAAACGGGAAGCCAGCGGTTGTCTACCGGAAGCTGAGAATCCTCGGCGGTCACCGCCGAGGTTCCTCTAGCCTCAGGAGCTAGACCGAAAGAGGTGGTAACGTCAAATTGGAAAAAAGGTGAAACCCAGGCTTCATTGAGACGCGCTCGAGCGGCCGCGATGTTGTGATTCGTCGCCCGTATTCCTGGATTGTTCCGTTCAGCCGCTTGTATTAGCGTCGCCAAATCGGTGACCGCGTCGCTTCGGTCGTTCGAAGGGACATCCGACGCCAAGGCGACCGCGCCGTTGAGAATCGAGACGGCGAAAAATGAAGAAAAAACGAGTCGGCGATTCACATAATAGGATTTCATGAGACGAACGAGATCGTCCGGTACTTTTTCAAGGGCTTAGGCGGATAGAACGCTTCATATGTTAGGTAACTCGTCGCGATTCGTAATCGCCGCTAGCAATATGCTTTCGACACAAATCACGTCCTCCACTGTTGCCGTGCTTTCGCATTTCCAAATGTTAGAGCGACGTTGCAGTACTTTTACTTCGATTTCTATTTTATCGCCGGGGATGATCGGGTGCCTAAACTTCGCCTTTTCTACCCCCATTATGTAAAACAGTTGTTGATTGGTGTCGATCGCCTCAGAGGCGTAGGCGAGAATGCACATGAGCTGCCCCATGGCCTCCAAACACATAACACCCGGGAAAAGCGGTGTTTCAGGGAAGTGTCCCGGAAAGAAGGGCTCGTTATAGGTGACGCACTTTATTCCACGTGCCCAGCGAAGAGGCTCCAGCTCCACTACCCGGTCGATCAACAAAAAAGGGGTTCTATGGGGGAGGATTTTAAGGATCTTGCTGATGTCGAGATTCACGCGGCTATTCTCATAGCGGCACGCCGCTATTTGGTTTTTGAAGGTTTCTTATTTTTGTTCTTATTCTTATTCTCGCTCTCGCTTTTACTAGGCATTTCGCTTTTGCCTTCACCCGCATTGTACTTCTGAATTAGAACATCCGTAAGATCTAAATTTGTCGGCACGAAGATAACGCCCGCTTCGTTTCGCTCGATTATCAAGGAGTAGCCTTCCTTCTGACCAATGCGTCGAAGGATAAATTGCATTCTCTCGATAATATCTTTAGTTAGCTCGCCTTCTTTCGTCGCGAGCTCTTTTTGATACTCCATATATACCGTCTGTAATTCGACCAGCGCTTTTTGGTATTCTTCGAGTTTTTTACCCAGCGCTTCCCGGGAAAGCACATTGCGCTGCGCTTCCAGGTTCTCCTTCATCTTTTTGAGGGATTCCTGCTGTTCGTCGAGGGTTTTTTGCCGACGTTGAAACAGCGTTTTTAGCTTCTCCTTAGCGGTTCTACCGTCTTCGGTTTCATTCAGCGCGCGCTGAATATCGACTATCGCGATCTTGCTGCTTTGAGCTTCCGTGTGAACGGTGATCGCCAATTGCATGAGTAAAAAACTGATAACTGTTACGGTATGTATGGTTTTCATAATGTGGCCCTATTTTTATACGTTCAACTTTTTCGGTAACAGCTCTTCCGAGCGAGTAAGCATATGACGCTATGAAAGCCGAATGATTCATTGATTTCAACACGTTAGAAGGCATTGCCGACAGTGAATTGGAACTCGTACGTGTCCTCGAACGGTCGACGCGGATGGAACGGATAGCCCCACTCGAATCTTAGGGGTCCGAGCGGAGAGAACCAACGGAATCCGAATCCGAGCGAGGTGCGAAGACTTAAGGGATGAATGCCGCAAGATGTCGCGGCGGAATCTTCGAATTGGGCAGCCGGGACTTCGCGGCACAACGTTTGTTCCATATTCCATGCATTTCCTCCGTCCGTGAACAACACCCCTTTTATCCCTACGCTTTCGATAATCGGAAACTCTATTTCCAGGTTGTAGTAAAACTGCATGTTACCTCCGATCTCGGTGCCTCGGTAGGTCGACAGCGCGTTGGGATCGATCCTAGACGGAAGCGCTATGCGCGGTCCAATGCTTTGGAGAGAGAAACCTCGTATATCAAAAATTCCCCCTAAAAAGAACCTTTCGTAAACCGGAACACCTTGGCCATCTCGGGAAGTGATAAGCCCCCAGTCGACGTTGAGCTTGGAGACGATACCCCAAAACAACGGATAATAATAGCGGAAGTTCGCGCGATGACGCAGGAAATTGCTGTTCGAGCCGAGGAATTGATCCGATACCTCGGAGGAAACGCTGGCCAACACACCACTCGACGGGAACAAACGATTGTCGCGTGAGTCCCATTGAAGGGTTAGCCGCAGCGAGCTCGTCAGCCCGCTTCTAAATAGATTTCGTAACGGTACGTATTGAAATATGTCGTAGCTTAGTCCGCCCGCGCTGATCGCTCCGCCCGTTGCCGCAGTGATCTCCACGTTTTCAAGCCGGTAGGTCAATAATAGGCGCAGGTCGTCGAGAAAGATCGGGTGGCCTAAGGTAAGGCTGCCGCCCGTGGAATCTCGATTATAATCGCGCAGCTGGCGCATGACCATGAAGGCCTCCGCGGCCGCGCTCCACTCGCTACCGAAGAGGTACGGCTCAATGAATTGAAGTTGAACGAGCTGACGAATACCAGAAAGCTGCAGGTTGACCGAAAAAGTCTGCCCACGGCCGAACAGGTTCTGTTGTTGGACCTGTCCGGTAAATAGGAACGTTTCCAAGGATGAGAACCCCGCGCCAATTTGGAAGGTTCCCGTGGCGCGTTCAGCGACTTCGAAGTTGACCACAATGCGGTCTTCTCTGGTTCCAGCGGTTTCGGATATGTCGACCGTTTCGAAATAACCCAGCGCGACGATTCTCTCTTTTGAAAGCTCGACGCGACTTTGATTGTAGAGCTCTCCCTCCACGATCTTTACTTCCCTGCGGATGACCTCATCTCTGGTTTTTGAGTTTCCTTTTACATTTATACGCTGAATGTAACATAGCGGTCCCCGCCGAATAGCGACCTCGATGGCTACCAATCGCTTTTTCGTGTTCAGGTCTGTATTGGGAACGATTTCGACCTTCGCGTAGCCTCTATCGCGATAAAAGCGAGTTATCGCCTGAATGTCTTCAGCGATTACGGATCGGCTGAACCAATCGCCCGGATTTAGACGAATTTGCTCGCGTAAGTTCTTGCGACCGGCGAGGGGCTCAACTTCCTTACCTCGGGCGTCAACTTCCGATACGCTCACTTTACTGACGCGGAAACGCGGGCCCTCGACTATAGGAATCGTAATGTCGATATAACGTCGATCGGGCGACAGCTCGACAAGGCCCTCGCCGACGTTTACCGTCAAATAGCCACGGTCATAATAGACCGCGCGGATTCGGTTTAGGTCCTCTTCGAAGTTCGCGCGTTGGAAGTTGTTATTCGAGGTTATAAAGGAAAAGAAGTTCGTCTCGCTCGTTTGCATTACCGCTTTTAAATCGCCGCTGTCGAGTGCTTCGTTGCCCAGGAAACGAATCCGTCGAACTACGACCTCTTCGCCTTCATCGATGAGAAAACGGATTTCGATTTGGTTATTGGGTTGCGGTACGAGTTCATAGTCGACTTTAGCTAGGAAAAATCCTTTTTCCGCGTAAAGGGTTCGTATATTATCGAGATGTTCGCGGACCTCTGATACGGATAAAATCGCCCCTTCTTCCAACGTTACCTTTTCTTTAATATCGCTCTCGTCCAGCTCGTCGTTTCCGACGAACACGATAGTACTAATCGCGGGACGTTCCTTTACCCTAAACGTTAGTTCTACGTTTTTCCCTTTTAGCTGTGCTTCAACCGCGATCTCATCAAAGTAACCCAAGTCCCATAGGGCTTTAACGTCACGGGTAACGTCGTCGTCGGTACACGGAAGACCGGCTCTCAGTCGAATCGTCGCTCGAATATCCTCGGCGGTCACTCTGCCCTGACCAACGACTTGAATCCGCTCTATTTTACGACCTTGACAGATCGTTTTGGGTAGCTGCGCGAGGGATTGATCTTCCGGCAACACCGGCGTAAATTCCGGCTCGCTAATGCCCGGAGCTGTTGTTTTTTCGGGCTTTTTATCGCTACTCTCGTCACCCTTCGGCAGATTCGTTTCTGCGCCCGGAATCTGATCGCTTGTCTGAGCCAACACGGGCCGCACCAGTACTATCCAGCACGGCAATAGGATGCGGATCAGCCTTAGAAGAGATAATCGCTGGTTATAGGTCAAGGGAGTCGGGTTATCTAACGATTTTTAGGGCGTTTCGACCACCCTGAATCAAAAACGTTGTTATTTCGGCTTTGAAAAGCTCACGCTTTTAGGGTGGGGGAACCCCTGCCCCTATTAGCCGCGCGGCCTTCCACCGTCAAGCGATTCGCCTATTATCGAGGTTTGTTTGAAGCGGAGCGAAGATTCGCTAATTTTCATCGATGATAGTTCCATCACGCATCTGAACAATACGCGGCATTCTTTCTGCGAGCTCTGGGCTGTGTGTCACCACCATGAAAGTCGTGCCCCTCTGCTGGTTTAATCGGAAGAGCAATTCGTGCATCGCTCGGCCGGTGTTCGTGTCCAGGTTTCCGGTAGGCTCGTCCGCGAGTACGAGCTTTGGCTCCATGATGAGTGCTCGGGCTAGCGCCACTCGTTGTTGTTCCCCGCCGGACAACTCTCCCGGGCGGTGCGTCAGACGTTCCGATAGCCCTACTTCCTCCAAAAGACTCTTCGCTCGCTCTATTAGCGTGGAACGGCGTTCCCCCCGGATTAATCCCGGCATCATAACATTTTCGATCGCGGTGAATTCGGGCAACAGGTGGTGGAACTGAAAGACGAATCCGAGGCTTCGATTGCGAAAATCAGCTACCTTAGCGCTCGAATAGGCGGTGATATCTTGATCCTCATAAATCACTCGCCCTTTGGTCGGTGAATCGAGCGTCCCAATGATGTGTAGCAATGTGCTTTTTCCAACGCCCGAAGGGCCTACGACCGATAGCATTTCACCTCTGTCGATCGTCAGGTTGATACCCTTGAGAACCGGAACCGTACGCCCTTCGTGAGTAAAGATTTTCTCCAGGTTATCGACGACAACTAGATGAGACGACACGCGCGTTCTCCTTTTACTCGTAACGAATGGCCTCAATCGGACGAAGTCTACTCGCTAACAGGGCCGGGTATATGGTCACGAGTAGACAGATCGCGACCGCCGCTAGACCGACCAGAGTAAATTCGACAGCGTCGATATGAACGGGAAGCCGATCGATGTAATACACCTCCGGGTCCATGCGTATACCAAAATGCTCTGCGGCGAAACAGACCATATAACCCAATAAGAGGCCTAACGTAGCGCCTAGCGTACCGATCAGACCGCCCTCGATGATAAACACGCCTACGACAGCCCCATCGCCCGTTCCCATAGCTTTGAGTATGGCGACCTCGCGCCCCTTTTCCTGCACCATTAAGGTTAACGTTCCGGCAATACAGAAGCTCGCGACCAAAATCGCGATTCCCAGAACCAGAAACATTACCAATTTTTCCAATTCCAAAGCGCCAAAAAGTCGGCTGTTGAGCTCCTGCCAGTCGCGAATTCTCAACTCGCTTCGGTTTATCTCTTTTCTTAGGACAGCCGCGACATCCGGCGCTTTGTCGACGTTGGCGACTTTGATTTCGATGCCGCTGATCGCATCTGCTGTATTGAGAAAGCGTTGCGCCGTTCTAAGGTCGATATACGCGTGCTTCATGTCGTATTCGTACATCCCGCTGAAAAATATCCCGGCCACGCGAAATGCTCGGGATTTAGGCATCGGCCCCGACGGTCCGAGCGCTCCCAAAGGCGTGACTACATTAACCTCGTCTCCGAGATACAGGCGCAACGACCTCGCTAGCTCCTGACCGACAATTATACCCGGAAGAACCTCCGCCTTATAAGGTGTTTGCTTACTCTTTTCGACGAGAAACCCCTTGAGTCTATCTCTGTTCTTCTCCGCATCCTCCGCGCTGGAGCGGTCGGCGCCTAACTCCTTTTCCAGCACCGACCGACCATCTATCCCCGTCGGTTTTTTTGGTTTTGACCTTTCCGTATCTAGGGCGACATCAACTCTATCTTTAACGCTATTCTCGGTCGGGTCCGGGTTTATCTCACTATGAGTCGTCTTCGATTTTTTTTCTTTCGATGGCGGCCTTGCCACGGGCAATAACGTAGCTTCGAATAGATCGTGCGGTAGGTTCAGCAGCCGTTTCGGATTTCTCAAATAGTCGAGCTCCCCCGAACGGAGATTTTTCGGAAGGTCACTGACTTCTTCTATGGAACTTGGGTCTATGCCTTTGAGCACTGCCGTCGCCAGGTTCGAGGCGCTCGATAACATCACCTCGCCGCTGACATAGGGAGAGACACCGACAACACCCCGGACGGTTTTTGATTTTTCCGTTATCGTACGCCAATCGGCAATGGTCCTGTGGTCGCGGTCAACGACAATATGGGCGTTGTTCCCCAAAATTTTTCGTTTGAGATCGGATCGAAAGCCACCCATTACCGAAAGGGTCGTGGTAAGAGCGCAGCTAGAAACCGTAACGGCAAATATCGAGAGCAGGCTGATAGCTGCTAAGAATCCACTTTTGTTGGAACGTAGGTGACGCGCCGCAACCAGCGGTTGAAAGCCGGTTCGCTCTATCAGGTTCAACAACCAAGGCAGAGCTCTGATTATCAGACGGAGCATCGCAACGGTCGTGACGGCGTGTCGGACGACCGGGAGTAATAGCTCGTTTGGGTGGCTTTCGGGCGGCCTAGTCGGAAGCAAGACCACTGCTACCGCGGCAGCGAGAAAGAGAAGTGTATCTAGGAGCGTCCAGATGCTCTGTCGCGATCGTTTTGAGAGTAGAAACCAACTGGCGATCGATGAACAGAATACGATGATGCCGCTGACGACGGCCAGCGGAGCGAAGGGCGCGAGAATCAAGCGTACGCCGGCCGGAAAAGCGAAACCAAGGCTGAATTTTGTCAGGTTTGAAAGCCCCTGACTCAACACTACCGCGGTTGCGGCCATCCAGAGCAAGGCGTGAAAGACGCCCGCGCTCGAGCCGATCATGAGACGCGAGCGGCCGTGCGAGCCGCGCGGTCGAGCGCGATTCTGAATAAATGCGAGCGTTCCGAGAACCAGAAGGACGAGTGAGCCCGAGCCAAAGCCGATCGCAAGCGATAGTGCGAGACGCGTATCGGTTGCAACCTCGAGTGCTAACTCTCGACGCGCAATCACTGCCCCGGTCTCCAGCAATAAAATGAGTAGGGCGACGCTCGCGTACGCTCCACTAGCGCGCATTTTTCACCAGCGTTCGTCCTACACCGGTATCGCGTAGCGAGTTGGGCCGCCAAGCCGCCTGTCGCCTTATCCAGGCGCGGTTACGCGCACGCTCGGTAAAGATTTTCGTACGGCTTAAGGAAAAATGAACGGCTTTCGTGGTCACGTTAAAGTCTCTTAGGATTTCAAGGTCGACGCTTTCATTAGGTATGCCTCGATAAAACCGTCGAGGTTGCCGTCCAGGACCGCGTCGACGTTACCGACTTTATAGTCGGTTCGTTCGTCTTTGACCAACCGATACGGTGCCAGCGTATAGCTACGGACTTGAGAGCCAAATCCGATCGCCATTTTTTCACTCGCGAAATTTTGCTTAAACTTCGCTTCCTGTTCCTGTCGGGCTCTTTCGTAAAGATGTCCCCGCAGCATTTTCATGGCCGTTGACCGGTTTTTGTGTTGCGAGCGTTCCGCCTGGCAGGTGACGACGATGCCGGTTGGTATGTGCGTCAGACGGACCGCTGATTCCGTTTTGTTCACGTGTTGGCCGCCCGCACCGCTCGAGCGAAACGTATCGACTCGAAGATCGTCCGGTTTGATCTCGATATCTCCCACGTCGTCTTCTAGATCGGGAACAACGAAAACCGCTGCGAATCCCGTGTGTCTCCTCGCGTTCGAGTCGAACGGACTTATGCGGATCAAACGATGCACGCCGTTTTCCGCCCTCAAGAAACCGTAGGCGTAAGGGCCTTGAACGGTAAACGAAACGTCCTTAATACCCGCGTCATCGGCCGGTTGATGGTTTACGATTTCTGTTCTGAACCCTTTGCGTTCGCACCAACGCAAGTACATCCGCATGAGCATTTCCGCCCAATCTTGCGCATCGACCCCACCGGCGCCCGGGCTAATCGATACGATCGCATCGGACCGATCCACCGGCTTTGACAGCATTCGCTCCAGCTCTGTTTCACGGACTCTTCTTTCTATTACGGCAAGCTGCTCGACCAATTCCGGAATGAGCGATTCATCCTCTTCCGCCACCACGAGCTCGAGCAGCTCAGCGAGATTTTTCACCTCCTCGTTCAGCGCTGTAAATCGCTTTACCTGCTGTTCGAGAGATGCGCGCCTCGTGAGCGCTTTTTGCGCCGCTTCGGGGTGGTCCCAAAATCCAGGACTCTGCGCGTTCGCGTTCAGCTCGTCGATTTCCCGGCGCAGTCGCTCGAGGTCAAAGATACCTCCCCAGCGTTTCTAGACGCTGAGTAATTTTCGTAAGATTTTGACGGATCTCGATAACGCTGGGGTCCATGGCGTTTCTGTCTGATTCTTTTTACTGGCAGCTTGATTAATCGAACGTATCAATCCTGGATCATCGATCGATTACACCTTGCGATGGTTTCCGATAAGTTTTCTATATAGCACTTTTCCCAAACTCCCGATCATCAGACGTTCCACCTCGTGCTCCACGAGCTTTCTTTCAGCTTCCGATTTGTAGATAAAACCGATACCCATTCCCGCGGGCTGGTCTTCTCTAGCTTCTTCAGGCGTTACCGTCCAGTGGACCTTGCCGCGAAGAACGAGCGGCCTTTCTAAGGTCGGTACTATGAGCTTAAATACGAATTCCGTTCCGATTTCGAGCGGCCGTTCGGTACAGATAAAAGTGCCGCCACGCCCGATATTTTTGGTATAGTCCGCGAAAAAAGAATTGAGACGCTTATATTCGACCTGCAGTTCTATGGGGTGGCGAGGTTCGGTACGGCGTTCGCTTGGTGATTCATCCGTCACAATATGAACAATAGTTCCCTTCTACGCGGGCGGTCAAAGAACAGGTGAAAGATCATCGAACACTAGCTTTATATTTCTGTTTATCCATATAAATCATTTTTTCTAAATTAGTGCTGGATTTTGGTTTCGGTTAGCGTCGTTCGAGAATCTTAGCGCGTACTGCTTGACTTGTGGATAGTGTCAGCCCTAGGCTAAGAAACTGACAAGGTAAGATTTGAACTTACAGCTCTCAAGGCTTCTTCGGGGCGACGCACCTTTTTGAAAGGGTGACGGGTGCCCGACGCGCATTACCAGTATTTTTCTGGGAAGTTCATCGAACTAATAGAAGTACTGGATATGGCCATATCGGAGTCCTTAAACCCGTTGGGTTGCTACTAACCAATCGAATAGTCAAATTTGTCATGACGGAAAATAATGAATCATCCGGCCAGGAAGTACGAAGCCCGTTCGTACAAGATGGTGGGGAAATACCGGAGCACTCGTCGTCGAGCCAAAAAGGGGACGTTAGTGCGCCTTTAGTTGAGGGCATAAAGCCGACTTCGGATTCGGCGGAGTCCGAGGCAACCGGATTTGTTGAGTCGTCACAACAATCGATACACGGAGAATCGCTTGATATTAGTTCTGATGAAGATGTAGAGCTAGAAGCAAGCGCCGACGACGAGCAGAGCGACGCTGAGCCCGGCGATGACTCTCACCGACAGAGCGAGAGCAAGGAGCAGATAGGTTTATCCGATTCCTCGACGGATGATTCCGAACCGGCTGAGAGCACGGCTTTCGAGGCTTCTCAAGACGCGAGCGAGGCGGTCGATAGCGAGCAAGCGAAAAAAAGGCGGAAACGCAAAAAGAGACGAAAACAACCGACTGAGGCGAGCGAAGCAGAAGAGACTACGACAGAAGATGGGGCTAAACAGACCAAGCGACGGGAAGCCTCCGTTGCGCCGTTCGCGCGGTTTTTGTCCGGTTCGACTAGCGGAAAGAAACACGTTTTTGCGATCAATGAAGTGGTGGCGGGAAGAGTTGTGCGCTGTGAGCAGGGAGCGACTATTATCGATCTATTCGGCAAGGCGATAGCCGTCGCGGACGAGTTTGAGCCCCGAGATATCCCGCCGCAGGAGCCTCTACCGACGGCGAATGTCGCCGCCGCCGACGAGAGCACCAACCGGGGTGAAGCGGCGGAGTTATCGGCGGCTGGTGAATTCGAATCCGTAGAGGTACGGCAAGATGAGGTGGAAACGCTTGGCGTATCGGATTCGGACGAGCAGGCAGTCATGAGCGGTGGCTTCGCGGATAACGAGTCGTTGGCGGGTGGCGATGACGGATCGAAAAGCGCCGCGTACGAGGTTGCGGGGCAGGGAGACGAACGCGACGCGACTGAAAACGAGTCCGAATGCGATTCACAAGGTAGCGGCGAAAAATTGGACTCTTTAGAAGATGGCGAAAACGGGGATGACGAGTCGTCCTTTGATAGCGATAGCTCAGCCGTTGAAGAAAAAGAACCCGAGCTTCGCCCAGACCCGCCGAAGATAGGCCAGATATTTAAAGGGCGAATCGCTGCGGTCGCCGAAAGCGGTCACGTCGCGTTAATAAATCGTATTATTGACGCTGAGGCTGCTCGCGAGAGAATCGAGCAATACCAAGAGCAGCGAAAGCGCGTTCTGGGATTAGTCTTCGGATTTAATCGGGGTGGATTCGATGTGATGGTCGAGGGCATTCGGGCTTTTTGTCCCGCCAGCGGCATGTCGCTGGACGTGATCGATAGTCCCAAGGATCACATCGGCAAGAAGCTCGAGTTTACCATTCCCAAGCCCAAAGGTAGCTCCAAGGATCTCATCATCAGCCGACGTTCGATTCTCGAAAAAGAGCATCGAAAAAGGATTAAGGAATTCGCTCGTTCCTTAAAGCCCGGTCAAAAATGCCAGGGTAAAGTCACGCAAATTCGAGACTACGGGCTGTTCGTCGATATCGGGGGCGTGGAAGGTCTGGTCCACCAATCTGAGCTCTCTTATGCGTTTGGCGCGAAACCCCAAGATGTCGCCCAGCTCGGCGATGAAATCGAAGTTCAGGTGATCAAGGTCAGCACGCCGGGAGAACATAAAAAGGATCTCAAGAGAGACAGAATCACCCGCGTGGATTTATCGATCAAAGCCCTGCTGCCCGATCCTTGGGAAACCCACGCGAATCAGGTGGCGGAAGGTACCGTTCAGCAAGGAAGGGTTATTCGAACAACCGATTTCGGGGCTTTTATCGAGCTGGCTCCCTCGGTGGAAGGGTTGCTGCATATTTCGGAGCTGGGTCGCGATTTAAAACACGCGAATCAAGTAGTTAAAGAGGGCGAGGAAATCTATGTCGTGGTCGAGAGAGCGGACAAAAGGACGCGCCGGATCTCCTTGTCGAAGCTATCAGATTCCGCGTTGGAGGAGTATAAACAAGGTCGTTTGGTGGAGCCTGGCGAACGACCGCAGAGCCTGCAACCGGGAGCTCGGGTGAAGGTAAAGGTCGAAGCTTATGAACAGCGCGGTTTGATCGTACGCGTGCTCGGCGCGGCTGGAAGACGGGGCCGGGGTTATTTGCCGAACAATGAAACCGGTACGGAACGTGGCACAGATCTTCGCAAGAAGTTTCCGCTTTCAACCGAATTGGAAGTTAAAATCATCGGTGCGGAAAGGGACGGCGGCTTGAAGTGCTCGCTCAAAGCGGTTGCCATCGACGACGAAAGGCGGGCGATTAAGGAATATCGTCGAGAGGCGTCCAAGCAGGGGTTCGGTACGTTTGGAGATTTGTTGAGAGCGAAGCTCGGCGAAGTGTCGCGAGAATAGAGCTTAACCTTAACGTTGCAAGGGGATAAATCGCGTTTTTCCCTCGGTCTGAGACTAAACCTTAACGTTGCAAAAAATCCGTCGGCGTAAAGCGCTTCGCTCGCGAAAAATAGCGCGAACTAAGGGCGTGCTCACTTTTTTTGAA
>JAFGIB010000320.1 GCA_016929805.1 Deltaproteobacteria bacterium
AGGGCCGGCGAGGATGGTACTTGCTGTACCTGACGAGCCGGCGCGAGGACGAAAGCCGGTTTTACGGGATGAATCGGCCGCCGTCGTGGTCAAACAGCAGTACCCCCCTGAACGGTTACGTAGAAACTTACCGAACGCGGCTGAACGAAGATAGTGAAAAACGGGGGCCACTTCGCGGAGTCGATTTTTCAACGCCCGCCGCTGATAGAAAAAGGTATTAACGTGGCGTGCGAACCGGTATAGGGTATACAACAAAAGGCTCTGCGGCTATTCACTCGTTGTCAATGATATCTCTATACTCGCCAATCGGCGTGTCTCGTACATACGGCCACTGAGTAGTAACAACAGCAATGTGCTCCGGCGCGATGCGGTCTTTTCGCGCCGCCAAGAACCGACCGGCACGCGACCGCGCGTCGATCAATGGATGGAATAATGAAACTAGAAAAATACTCGATCGGCATAGGTGATAGGTTCGGCTTCGAAGGCGCCGCGCAACTTCGGGCAATACAGAAAGCGGCGGCGGATGGTGTTCGGATCGCGCCAGTGTGGAATAAGTCGAATCGCGAGCACGTGATCATAGGAACCGTGCCGGAGGACGTTCGGATAGCCGCGGAGGCGGCGGTCCGCGCGTGCTCCTGGACCGATTCGTACTACCTCGATGCGGACCATATTAATCTATCGACCGTCGACGCGTTTTTAAAGCCCTGCAATTTCTTCACCATCGATGTGGCGGATTACATCGGCAAGCCCGCGGGCCAACAGGCAACGGCGTCGTTTCTCGACGCCATGGCGAGGTACAAGGGGAAAGTGCAGATCCCGGGGATTGAAGCGCCTCTACAGATGACGGACCGATTGCTCGCGGAGTCTACTGAAAAATACCTCTACGCCGTTTTGGAAGCCGGAAGGATCTACCGGCGGATCGCGGAAAAAAAGAAAGGCGACAACTTCATAACCGAGGTTTCCGTGGACGAAGCCAATGACCCTCAAACCCCCGCTGAATTATTTTTCATCCTCGCGGCGATTGCCCGCGAGGAGATCCCTATTCAGACGATCGCGCCGAAATTCACGGGTTCCTTTTTGAAGGGAATCGATTATATCGGAGATAAACAACAGTTCGCCCGCGAGTTCCAAGACGATCTCGCGGTGATCGACTTTGCCGTAAAAAACTTCGGCCTGCCGCGCGATCTGAAGCTCAGCATTCATTCCGGCAGCGACAAGTTCTCGTTGTATCCAATGGTGCATCAAGCCATAAAACGCACCGACGCGGGCCTTCACTTGAAAACGGCGGGAACCACGTGGCTAGAAGAGGTGATCGGCCTTGCGGCTTCCGGGGGAACGGGGTTGCAGGTTGCCAAACAGATCTATGTCGATTCGTTCGCTCGATTCGATGAGCTGTGTAAGCCTTATCTCACGGTCGTGAATATAGATATGCGTGAGCTGCCCCAACCGCGTGAAGTCACCGACTGGAGCTCGGAGCAATTCGTCCGCGCCTTACGACACGACCAGTTGTGCAAAGAGTTCAATCCGCATTTCCGCCAACTTATTCACGTGGGATACAAGGTAGCGGCGGAGATGGGAGATCGCTTCACAACGATGCTGCGCGAATGCCGCGAAGCCATCGAGAAAAACGTAAGCGAAAACATTTATGAAAGGCACATTCTTCCCTTATTCATGGGAAAGAAGAGCGCCGGCGCCTCTCGATCCTGATGATCTCTTGATACGGCCGAAAGGAAATTCAGCGTGGATCTCGAACAATTGACCAAGCGGTATGATTTCTCTCAACGAGTTGTCGTTATCACGGGCGGAGCGGGCATTTTAGGGGGCGAGATGGCGTGCGCCCTGGTCGGCTGTAATGCCAAAGTCGCCATCATCGACCGTGATCCCGCCCTGGCGAGCAGGCTCATCCCTAGTCTCAATAGCTCAAACGGCAGCTACATCATCGAGCGCGGAGACGTTCTGAAAAAGGATACGATGGAGCAAGCGGCGAAAAGAATCGCGGGAGAGTGGGGAAGCGTCGACTGCCTCATCAACGCCGCGGGAGGCAACAACCCGGGTGCGACAACGGGAGGCGAGAAGAGCTTTTTCGACCTCTCCGAGGATGCCTTGAGGTTCGTTTCCGATCTCAACTTGCTCGGGACATTGATTCCGAGCCAGGTCTTCGGAAGGCTCATGGTTAAAAAAAAAGAAGGGGTGATTCTCAATATCTCCTCGATGAATGCTTTCCGACCGCTGACCCGCATCCCCGCCTATTCCGCGGCCAAAGCGGCCGTGTCGAATTTCACGCAATGGCTAGCGGTGCACATGGCGCAGGAGTACTCGCCGAATATTCGGGTCAATGCCCTGGCCCCGGGTTTCTTCCTCACGGAGCAGAATCGATTTCTGTTGACCGATAAAGAGACCGGTCGATTGACCGAGAGAGGGGAGAAAATCCTGGCGCATACCCCGATGGCCAGATTCGGCGCGCCCGATGACTTAATCGGAGCCGTGTTGTGGTTGTTATCGCCCTTGTCGAGCTTCGTAACGGGAATCGTCCTTCCCATCGACGGCGGCTTCTCCGCCTATTCAGGAGTGTAGCGCGGCATGATGCTTTTCGACCGTGGCTCGCCCAAAACGGCTTTTTCCCGGGAGGACGTACAAAGGGCGCTGCTGAGCGCTTTAGAGAAGCTCGGAGACAAAAGACGCGTGCTCGCGATACCCCCCGATTTCACCCGGCTTCATTCTCAGGCCGGGCTGCTGACGCAGCTCATTTGGCAATACTACGGGGAGCGATTGACCGACGTGTTGCCCGCGCTTGGAACCCATCGCCCGATGAGCGATAACGAGATCAGCGCGATGTTCGGCCGAGTGCCCAAGGAGATCTTTCGCATTCACGACTGGCGGCACGGGCTGACCACGCTGGGGGAGGTGCCGGCCGAGTTCGTCAGCGAGGTGTCGGAAGGAAAGGTCGACTACGCCGTGCCGATTCAGGTCGACAAGCTTCTCGGCCGAGGAAGACACGACCTTATTCTTTCTATCGGTCAGATCGTACCTCATGAAGTGATCGGGATGGCGGGATACAACAAGAACGTCTTTATCGGAACCGGGGGTTCGGAGTCGATCGACAAAACGCACTTTCTCGGCGCCGCCTACGGTATGGAACGAATGATGGGGAGAGCCGATACGCCTGTTCGGAAAGTCCTTGACTACGGCTCGGACCATTTCGCGCGCCATCTACCCATCGTCTATATACTGACTGTAGTCGGTAAAGATGAGCGGGGAGAACTCGCGATCAGGGGGTTATACATCGGCGACGATGTCGAGTGCTTTCGCCGAGCCGCGGCGCTCTCGCTCGAGGTCAACTTCCAAATGCTCGACACGCCGCTCAGAAAAGCCGTAGTCTACCTCGATCCTAAAGAATTTAAGAGCACCTGGCTCGGCAACAAGAGCATCTACCGCACGCGCATGGCGCTGGCCGACGGCGCCGAGCTCATCGTGCTCGCGCCCGGGCTCGCGCGCTTCGGAGAAGACGATTCAATCGACCGATTAATCCGGAAATACGGCTATGTCGGCACGCCGCGCGTGCTTGAGCTCGTGGGTAGAAACGCGGATCTGCGGCAAAGTCTGAGTACCGCCGCGCACTTGATTCACGGTTCCTCCGAGGGTAGGTTCACGATTACCTACGCTCCGGGTCAGCTCACCAGAGCAGAGATAGAAAGCGTGCATTTCGCTTACGCGGACCCGGCCGAGATCATGAAAAGATATAATCCCGAAAAGCTTACAGATGGATTCAATATCCTCCCGGACGGCGAGGAGGTGTTTTATATTTCAAATCCGGCCCTCGGTCTTTGGGCCTGCAAAGAACGCTTTAGAAGCTAATCGCTGTTTTAATAATCGTGGAGTTCTCGCTATGAAAGATAAAGCAGATATTGGGATGATCGGGCTCGCGGTGATGGGAGAAAACCTTTCGCTGAACTTGGAAAGCAAGGGATATACCGTGGCGCTCTACAACCGCACCGTCCCGGGGCTGGAGGAGGGCGTCGTAACCCGTTTCATCCAAGGGCGCGGAAAGGGAAAGAACTTTATCGGCTCGGAAAAAATCGAAGATTTCGTGAGCTCCCTCGCGACGCCGCGCAAGATTATGATGATGGTAAAGGCCGGCAAGGCGGTCGATGAGCTGATCGAGCAACTGATTCCGCTGCTCGACCCGGGCGATATCCTGATCGACGGCGGAAATTCCCACTTCCCGGATACGATGCGCAGGACAAGCCATCTTGAATCCAAAGCGATGTTGTTCATCGGCACGGGAGTATCGGGCGGCGAGCAAGGGGCATTACGCGGGCCTTCGATCATGCCGGGCGGCTCGCCCGCCGCGTGGCCTCAGGTCAAACCGATGCTTCAAGCGATTTCGGCAAAGGTGGCGGACGGCACGCCGTGCTGCGATTGGGTGGGGGAGAACGGGGCGGGTCACTTTGTCAAGATGGTTCACAACGGAATCGAATACGGCGACATGCAATTGATCTGTGAGGCTTACCAGGTGATGAAGCAGCTTCTCGACATCTCCGCCGCCGAGATGCACGAGGTGTTCAAACGATGGAATACAGGGGACTTGAATAGCTACTTGATCGAAATTACTCGGGATATTCTCGCCTTCAAGGATGCCGACGGCGAGCCGCTGGTGGAGAAGATCCTCGATACCGCGGGGCAGAAAGGCACGGGAAAATGGACCAGCGTCGTCTCGTTGGACCTCGGCATTCCTCTTACTCTAATCAGCGAGGCCGTCTATGCTCGCTGTTTGTCGGCGATGAAAGATGAAAGGATGCAAGCCTCGAAGACGCTGCAGCCTTCGGCGCAGCGGTTCTCGGGTGACAAGCAAGCCTTGCTAAACGATCTGGAGCGGGCCTTATACGCCTCGAAAATCGTCTCCTATGCCCAGGGCTTCGCGCTGCTGCGCGAGGCGGCGAAGGAGTACAAATGGAGCCTAAACTACGGCGGCATCGCGCTACTGTGGAGAGGTGGTTGCATTATTCGGTCAGCCTTTCTCTCGAAGATTAAACAGGCATTCGATCGAGATTCGCACTTATCCAACCTGATGCTCGATCCTTTCTTTAAAGAGCGGATCGAGCGATCCGAGCCGGCTTGGCGCCGGGTCGTTTCGTCCGCCGTTATGCACGGGGTCTGGATTCCCGCCATGTCAAGCGCGTTGTGCTACTACGACGGGTTTAGAAACCCGCGGCTGCCGGCGAACTTGCTGCAGGCGCAACGAGACTACTTCGGAGCCCATCAGTACGAACGCACGGACAAGCCCCGGGGTCAGTTCTTCCATACGGATTGGACCGGCCAAGGCGGTGAGACGGCTTCGTCGGCTTATACGGTATAACCGCAACATCAAACCAAGGAGTAGACAATGAGACATGGTCTGAATATCCGCCCCGAGGGAGGGCTCGATCTCGTTTCCCTGGGCGCGCTGGTACACCGTCTTGATCCGGGTATCATTCCCTTTCGAAAAGCAACCCAATGTCAGATTCACGTGAGCGGCGGCGAGTTTAACGTCGCGGCGAATCTCGCCGACTGCTTCCGGATGAATACCGGCATTGCAACGGCGATGGTGGACTACCCTATAGGCGATCTAATCTCCGAGCGCGTGAAGGCCATGGGCGTCAAGCCGTTCTATAAACCTTTCAAACACAACGGCGTCAACGGTCCCAACATGGCGACAGTATACAGCGACCGCGGACAGGGCGTACGCGCTCCGGTGGTTTTTTACAACCGCTCGAATGAGGCTGGAGCGCTGCTGAAACCAGGGGATTTCGACTGGAGCGAGATCTTTTCCGGGGGTATTCGCTGGTTCCATAGCGGAGGTATTTTCGCCTCGCTTTCAGCGACGACCGGAGCGCTGATCGAGGAGGGTATGAAAGCCGCCAAAAAAGCCGGGGCGATCACGAGTTTTGACCTGAATTTCCGCGAAAAGCTCTGGAACATATGGGGCGGACAACAAAAAGCGCCGGAGGTGGTAGCGCGCATCGTCAAAAACGTGGACGTCTTACTAGGCAATGAAGAGGATCTGCAGAAAGGGCTCGGAATACCGGGGCCTGAGGTAGGAAGGAAATCAAAGCTCGATCCGAGCGCGTTCATCGGTATGATAGATAAAGTCGTCGAGAAATATCCGCAGATAAAGGCTGTCGCGACCACGCTTCGCGAAGTGCACTCGACCAATCGCCATAGCTGGGCCGCGGTCGCTTGGATGAACGGCAAGACTCATCTCTCGGCGACCTGTGAGCTTGATGTTTTTGACCGTGTGGGCGGCGGCGATGGTTTTGCGAGCGGCTTCATCTACGGGCTATTAACCGGTGAAACCGCTGATGAAGCGGTGAAACTCGGATGGGCGCACGGGGCGCTGTTGACCACGTTCCCCGGCGATACCACCATGGCCACGGTCGAGCAGGTTCGGGCATTCGCAAAAGGCGGCTCTGCGCGAATCCAACGGTGACGAATCGATTCTATTGCTATCAGCCGTCAACCGCCGAATTACCCGGAGAAAATAGTTACTTACTCTAATAAAAAGGGAGGGGTTGAACCCTCTCGGCGAGTGAAGAAATCAATCCGACCTTTATTGACATGATGATCCTTCCTGGGTATAGAACCTAGCAAGCACAGCTAAAGGCACAGCATCGCTATGTCGAATAGCGACTCGCTCTAAATCTAGAGGGACGTGTGACCGCAAGCATTGATGGCACGTCCGGAGTCGTCCATACGCTGGCGTTACACTTAGCAGAAACCGGTGCGGATGAAGCAATCGTTAGAACTGCACGATCGAAAAACCGGGGGCGGCTGAAGTAGGGCCGGCCGGAAGTACAACAAGCGTTTTTTATCGACCCCAACTTCTTTATTTTTATAAGGAGTTTAATTATGGCTACTAACCGACTCTCAAGAATCGTTTTTTTTATGCTGAACGCTTTGACAGCGTTCTGTTTGGCTGCCTTGTACGGGTGCGACTCGGGTTCCAACGAACCCTCTATTACCGGCGGTACGATGGCGGGCACCGGCGGTACGATGGCGGGCACCGGCGGTACGGTCACGGGCGGTACCGGCGGCACGATACCGAGCACCGGCGGTACGACGACGGTCACGGGTGGCGCGGGTGGTACTGAAACGAGCACAGGGGGAACCGAAACAAGTACCGGAGGAACCGAGACGAGCACCGGAGGAACGGAAACGGGCGCTGGCGGTAGCGAGGCGACCGACGGCAGTACGACGACCGACGAAGGCGGTGCGGCCACGGATGCGAGCGGTGCGGACGGCGCCGTGGAAGGCGAACCGCATTGCGAAGACTTCACGACGGCCGCCGGAGAAAAGCCGGGGAAAAACATCAATTGCACGGAAGGCGACATCCAGCTCTGCTACAAGGCGTGCGGTCCGGAAACGAAAAAATACGTCGGCTACAAATCGGAAACCTGCACGAACGGCGTGTACGTTGAACAGTCGGGTTGCACCTTCCCGGCGGGCGTGGATTACTCCTGTTATAAGATTCCTGAGACCATGGACGCCACTTGCCCGACGACCGTACCGCAAGCGACGCAGGAATGTAGTGTCGCGGCTTGCGTGGTCTGCAACGTCGGCGGTAAATACCTAACTTCAGGCGGCGAGGAGAAAGACGGCTACTGCGTCTGCCCGGAGGGCGGTGAAGCGCGAAAATGGAGTTGCGCGAGCACGACGGCTTGGCCCTGTCCCACCGGCCAAGGATGCTGATCGACGTGACGCGACTAAAGAGACTGCCCGCGATCGTTTGGGCGGTATCGCTGCTGTTAGGCCTGTTCGCTTGCGAAACGAGCGAAGAAATCGCGGAGATCAGCTACTTTTGCGATACCGTGCCGGCGGACGAAACCGGGACGGGCGCCGAATCCCCTACTTGCGGCGCGGATGATCCCAACCTGCCGCCGGAGCCGACTCTGCCGACCGAGGTCTGTCAGACGCTGGTCGCAGTCAAATCGACGCCCGATGAAAACGACCTTGATACGGAGCGCATCCAGAAAGCCCTTACGGAGTGCAAGAACAGCGAGATCAAGGTCGTCAAGTTGACGAGCGACGGCCCTAACAATGCATTCGTCGCCGCTCACCTGGTCGTCGACAGCGTCACGTTATGGATAGACAAAGGGACCACGCTCTACGCCTCCCGCGATGCCGAGCTTTACCAGAAGACCGGTAACTGCGGCGTGCTCGGCGTCAACGATTCGGGTGCTTGCACCGATTTCATCACGGTAAGCGGGACCAGCCCCGCTATCGTCGGCCACGGCGTAATCGACGGACAGGGAGGCGAGCCGCTGGTCGGTCGCGATTACTCCTGGTGGCAATTATCCAACGCCCTACGAGATATAAACGGCAGTATCGGCAATCCTACGCTAATCAACCTCGCGTCCAAAACCACGGGCTTTCTGCTATACCGGATCACGCTCCACAATTCGGCGAAATTCCACGTCAAGATCACCTCGGTGCCGGCGGACGGCACCTGTAGCGCGCCCGGCGAGGGATTTATCGTTTGGGGCGTTACCGTTCTTACGCCCTCGCGCTGGCTGAATAGTCAAGGGCTTCAGATGACCCCGCATTTCGCGCGCAACACCGACGGCATCGATCCGGGAACGACTTCCAACGCCTACTGCGGGGTTATCGCCTGCAACACGATTAGCACCGGAGACGACCAGATAGCGATCAAGGGCGGCCACTGGGTCTCGGACGTGATCATTGCCCACAACCACTTCGGAACGGGCCACGGCATTTCTATCGGCAGCGAGACTTACGGGTCGGTAGTGATCGACGGAGTGAAGCACCCGGCCGTGGAAAACGTGCAGGTCTACGACCTCACCATCGACGGCGACTCGCGCGGCGTCGGGTACGACGCGACCCAGGCGGATTTCAATGGTATTCGCATCAAGTCCGACGCCAGCCGCGGAGGCGTGGTCGAAAACGTCTCCTTCCGCGACATCTGCATGCGAGACATGGTCAACGCGATTTTGATCAGCACGGCCTATAACCCGCTCTTCGCGGGTTCGAAGTTTCCGCAATTCAGGCGCTTGGATTTCCAGAACATCCGCCACGTGACCTGTATGGGAACGCGACAAGCGGTTGTCACCATTGAGGGGTTCGACCACACGCGTCGCACCGGTCCCGTCACGCTCGACAACGTCGTCATCGACAACATCGGACCCCATGCCGTGCGGGCCGAGTTCGCGGACATCACTCTCGGCCCCGGCCCGGTGAATTTTGAGTTCCAAGACGATAACGACAAAGTAAACGTTACCAACCGAATCAGCGACGACAGTCCACCCAAAGCCTGCGTCTTTCCGACGCTGCCTTCCCCGGAAAAACCAGACGGATGGTTGCGATAACTCTTATGCTTAGATCTGTCAATAGGCTCGCGGAAATCGTCCCGCGAATATCTCGCCGGCGGTTATGGTATCTTTTTTTATTCGCTTTAGCTTGTACCAACACGACCTCGGATTCGAACGGCTATTGTAAGGTGGATAAAGACCGAACGCTCCACTGTGGCTCCGCGTCGGAAGAAGCGGCGACGGACACGAGCGACTTCGTCAGCTATTCCTGTACGGGCGGCGCGCGTCCCGACTTGGAGCAGGCCTCTTATAACCAAGGCGTCCCGCAAGGTCTGATCTGTGCCAAGCGCGGCGAGAGCGACGGCAAAAAACAAGGCTATTGTTGTACGGCCGAAGTGACCGAGTGCGCCTACGATCCGGCCGCGAGCTGTGATGAGCCGCGCTATGGGTTTCAATGCCGGGGTGCGAATCGTCCCGAGATGCTCAATCCGGCTCTCACCTGCAGCAACGGGGTCAAACAAGACGAGCTCATCAATTACTGCTGTACCGACACGCCGCAAACCCCCGGCTGTCAGCAATCGGACGCGGTTCAGTGCTCCCCGCGTCTAATGGGATGGACCTGTCGCGGCGATAGCCTGCCCAAAGGCGAGGAGTTGGGAGCGAATAAGAGCCGCGCTGATTTCTATTATCTACTTTGCCCCACGCCCACGCCCGCGGAAAACCCGGAGTACAACAACTATTGTTGCTACATGCCCGCGCTCCTACCGCCCGGCGGCTCCTGCGTACAGAACACCGAGGTTCCGGGTTGCGCGCCGGGGCGGTTCGGCTTCTCCTGCTACGGCCCCGAGACGCCGGAAAAGGACTATCTGCCCATGCGCTGCCCCGAGCCCGGCTTCGCGGGTCGAAGCGCCGAGGGATATCCCGCCACGCTGTATTGCTGCGACTTCCAATAGCGAACCACTCGCCCTATCTCGCGTATCTCGTTTACTCAATGCAAGCTCTCATTTCGGAGGTTTTCTAGGATGAATATCATGATTGACAAAAACTCGGCTGGCGCGAGTAAGGCCGTAGCGTTGGGCGTGGCTTTGTCCGCTCTCGCGGCGCTCGCGAGCATGGCCTCGGCGCAGCAGCCCGATGACACGCTGGAGACCGGCGAAGTCGGTCAAGCACCTGCCGACACGTCCGAGGCGAGCGCCGTACAGGAAACGGTCGCACAGCCCGCTGATACGTTCGAGGCGAGCACAACACAAGAAGCGATCGCGCCAAGCGATGTCTGGCCCGAGACAAGCGCGACACCGGAAGCAATCGCGCAGCCCGCTGAACCACCCGCGGCGCGCACGACAGATGCGCAAGCCGAGCAGCAACCCCATTCCTGGTTCTCGCGCCCGTCGCTGACCGTCGGCGTGGGTGAGGGCGCCGACCGCTGGACATTGACCCTATTCGGTTTCGCCGAGGCCGACTTCATCTATGACTCCACGCGTAGCTACGACGACGCCATAGGAGGCGCGCTCGTCGCGCGTAAAGACACCTACGATGGACGAAGCGGGCGCATGCAATTCTCCGTGCGAAATTCCCGGCTCGGCTTCGAGCTTAAAGCCCCGAGGTTCGAGGGCATCACGGCGTCGGCGGTGCTCGTGGGCGATTTTTTCGGCAATCAACAGGGATATCCCAAGCCTCCCGCTACCTATTCCACCGCGGCGTCCGAGGACGCCGTTTCGGAAAACGCCTTCTTTAACAACCCCGCGCTTCGTCTTCGCCACGGTTACCTGAAACTGCGAACCGACTACATCGATATTCTCGCGGGGCAGACCTATGATGTCTTCGGCTGGCAAAACTACTTCTTTCCTTGCTCAGTCGAATTTCTGGGGTTGCCCAACCAGCTATTTTCGCGCAGCACGCAATTACAACTCGCGTACGAGTTAGGCGCGACATCTCCGGTCGGCCTCAATATCGCGGCCGCGGCCCTGCGACCCGCCCAGCGCGATTCGGGCATCCCGGACGTCAACGCCGGTTTGCGTTTTAACGTCAACGACTGGAAAGGAATCAGCACGCCCGGCAACGTTGGAACCGTTGCGCTGCCTCTTTCCATCGGCGTATCGGGCACTTTTCGTAAGTTCAAGGTCAACGCGTTCACCCCGCCGCCCACGCAGAACGCCAACAGCGTCACGGGCTGGGGCCTATCGGTCGACGGGCTCGTCCCGATCATTCCGGCGGATAATGCCGATGATCGCGGAAACCGACTGACATTGACCGGCTCGTTCGTCACGGGCACGGGCATCGGCGATCTCATCACGGCAGGTGGAGGCGCGACCTTTCCGACCTTGCCTAATCCCGCCCAGGCGAATCCTCCGCCGCTCTACCACGCCAACATCGACGAGGGTCTCGTGTCCTTCGATACCTCGGGTGTTGTGCATACCATCGACTGGTGGGCCTTCCGGGCGGGTCTGCAATACTACCTGCCACCCTCGGGTCGAGTGTTTTTATCGGCGAACTATACCCAAGCCCATTCCAAGAACATGGCGGAGCTCTTTCCGAAAGGAGGCGCGGAGATCGAGCTTTTGGTACGAGTCGCCGACCTCTCGCAATACGCCGACGTCAATCTCTTTTGGGACGCGACCCCGGCCGTGCGCCTAGGCCTCTCGGGCCAGTACACCAGGGTCGAGTACCTAGACGGCGAAAAGCCTCACAACCTACGCGGTATGGCGCAAGCGTTATACGTCTTTTAATCTATCCCTTTCTTTCTAATATTCGTTTACCCCGACTCGGGATCGCAGAGAACGCGGTCGGAACCGACGGACAGCCGTGAAGCGACCTCATCGTTCATGAGTTGCCAGCGAAACCAGGCCGTGGTCGGCTGCAGGGCCGGCGAGGATGGCACTTACTGTACCTGACGGTTGTCGGTGCAAACGTACAAAGCGGAGCGGACGCGAGTCCGCGAAGCTGTACGTTTCCAGCGGCAGTACACAGGGTCCGAAGGACCCGAGTACGCCG
>JAFGIB010000321.1 GCA_016929805.1 Deltaproteobacteria bacterium
ATTAAAGCGGTACGCGAGCTGGGTTTAGAACGTCGTGAGACAGTTCGGTCCCTATCTGCCGTGGGCGCAGGATACTTGAGAGGAGCTGTTCATAGTACGAGAGGACCTGAATGGACACACCTCTAGTGTTCCGGTTGTCACGCCAGTGGCATCGCCGGGTAGCTATGTGTGGAACGGATAACCGCTGAAAGCATCTAAGCGGGAAGCCGGCCTCAAGATTAGGTATCCCGAGGCGTAAGCCTCCTGAAGGCCCCTTCTAGACTAGGAGGTGATAGGCTGGGTGTGGAAGCGCAGCAATGCGTGAAGCTAACCAGTACTAATCGGCCGTGTGGCTTTTCCTTACTCTATGGCTAGTATTGAATGGTTTAAGACCAGGGTTGGGAGCAAGAGTCGTCCCATTAGGCTTAAATCATAGGCGACAGAGACTCCTAAGGGTTTTCGGTGGCGATGTCGGAGGGGTCATACCCGATCCCATCCCGAACTCGGAAGTCAAGCCCTCCAGAGCCGATGGTACTGCGTGGGCAACTGCGTGGGAGAGTAGGACGCTGCCGGAATTATTCATCGAAACCCCGTCTCTTTGTGAGACGGGGTTTCTCTTTTCTTCCGTGACCAAAAACCTACCGCAAAGACGCGCTTTAGCTGGTCACCGTTTCGTTCGCGGGCGGCTGATCATTGCCTTGGCTATTATCGCGATCTTTCTCGGGATCGTCCTTTTTACCTTACCGTATGTGGTTCGTGTTCGAGTAGTAAGCACCCTCGGTTCACGCTTCGGCGCCGAGGTCTCAATCGGGGATATCTCGCTGGATCTGTTGTCGATCGGCTTAAAGGATATTCAGATTAAGTCGTCGGTTAAAAAGGATTTCGCTTTTGAAATCGATGAGCTCGTAAGTCGCGCCAATCTTTTTGTACTATTATTAGACGGCATAAATGCGATAACCTCTGTTGAAGCGCGAGGCGTTAGCGGAGACCTTGATCTTCAAAGTGCTTTTATCAAGTCGATAGCGGATCGACTGTCTACGACCACTCGCGTTTTCGGACGGACTCATCGTTCGGGCAAGACGGCGGACTTTTCTATTAAAGATGTTGATCTCGCCATACGGGATAATAACCGAGCGTTGATCTCGCTGAAAGGACAGCGCGTGCGATATGACGCGGGTGTGCTTGAGACGCATTTAGGAGAAATTCAGATCGGATCTCAAGCGGATGGGCTGCTAACATTATCTGATGTATATATCAGCGCGAGCCGTGTCGAACACGGCTTCGTTCTACAACGCGGCGTAATCGGCAGCGCCCGAGTTGTTCTTCCGGAACGATCGACTTGGTTACCCGAGTCAAGCGGGCAGGCAGGCGATATCAAAGATGGCGTTAACGTCGACAGCAAGGAATCCGCGTCTCTCAGCTTTTCAAAGAATAAGAACAAAAAATTGACCGGCGCGGCAATTCCGGCGGGGGAATCCCGCAGCGATGACCAAAGCAAAGAGACGCTTGCTAATAACGGACAGTTTGCTCGCCTATTCGAAGCGATTCGTAGCTTGAGCGCGTCTGAGAGCACGCTCAATATGAACAAACAAAAGGCGAACGACGAAAGCGCGCACGAGCGCCGATCGATATATGACTGGCTGAAGAAAGATGTTTCTTTTGAGTTACGCAACGCTTCCGTGAGTACTCGTTCAGAAGACGGCGTTCGATTAATCCTCGAGCGGCTACGCGGGCGAGCCGTGGGGAGAGCGAGCGGGGGTTTTGATTTAGACGGGGAGGGAAGCGCGTCAGAAGGGGGATCGGTATTTTGGGATATGAGGGTTTGGCCCGACGAGTTGCGGGCCGACGGTCGTTTGGTTTTCGCCTCTTTACCTCTCGCTATCATCGCCCCCTTACTGCCGGAGGTTCCTTGGTATTTGCCCGAACAGAGCCGCGTAGACGCTCAACTTACGCTGAAAACACAAAGCGTCGAACGCCTTGAGGTCAGCGGCCGAGCGCAGGTCGCGAACGCAGCGCTCTTTCTTCCCCGAATCGCGCCTCATCCGATCAGCGGTATTGATTTCGCCATTCAGGGGCAGGGACATTTTTACCCGCTAAAGAGACGCTTGGAAATAGATAAAGCAAAAATCGAGTTGGGCAAGGCAGTCGCGTCGCTTTCAGGCGCTATGGAATGGACTTCCGATCACTATATCTTTGATATCGACGCTAGGCTGCCGATAACCGAGTGCCAAATAGCGGTAGGTGCGATTCCTCGAGATTTACTCGAAGAGCTTGTCGGTTTCGAGTGGAACGGCTCGATAGGAGGCGCATTTAAACTGCAAATTGATTCACGGGCGCTTGATAACGCCGTGATGAAGATCGAAGTCAAGGATCGGTGTGAATTCACGATGGTACCCTCGCTCGCCGATCTGCGTCGTTTCCGCATGCCCTTTCTTCACTACGTGTTAGAGCCGGACGGTAGCGAGATCGAGTTCGAAACAGGACCGGGAACGAAAAATTGGACCTATCTAGAAGAGATAAGCCCGTTTTTCGTTCACGCTGTCCTATCTCACGAAGATGTCCAGTTCTTTCAGCACGCGGGCTTTTCACCAGCCCACATACGTAACGCTCTCGTTCGTAACCTGCGAGAAGGCAGATACGCCGTCGGAGCGAGCACAATCACCATGCAATTGGTAAAAAACCTCTTTTTGAAGCGGGAAAAAACCCTTGCCCGAAAGGTTCAGGAGGTGTTGCTGACCTGGTGGGTTGAACGGGTAATGGACAAAAGGGATATACTGGAATTATACTTGAACGTAATCGAATATGGTCCCGGTATTTACGGAATCCGAAACGGAGCTAGGCATTATTTCAATCGCTTGCCATCGGAGCTATCGCCGGCCGAATCGATTTATCTCTCGATGATCTTACCGAATCCGAAACTCTATCACGGGCAATTCGAACGCGGTTCGGTTTCATCCTCGTGGAAAGACCGCATGGTCCAGGCCCTGCGCCGAATGGGTGATCGTGGTTGGTATTCCCAAGACGCGGTACAGTACGGACAACAGGAACTGGAAAAGTTTAGCTTTTATCCCGAAGGGGAGGCGGTGGCGAGCCGTAAAATACCGGGCGGAACCAGCCCGTTGCCTTATATGGAGGCTTTCGACAACGCATGGGATTGGGCGGAAAAGGCTTTGGAGCAGAAAGCAAACCATCGGGATTTGCGGCTCGAATCCGAAAGAAAGAAAGAGAACCCAACGCCGCTAAATACAAAAGAATAAGATACTATAGATTAGTAGAACCTTGAGATTATGTTGATAGCTTCATAGAACGGGACGAACGAACGATGCAAGAAAATCGTTCGATGCACAGTTGGAGGTAAGAAGAGATGAAACAAGGCCTTTTTTTCGTTCTCGAAGGGGTCGATGGCGCGGGAACGACTTCGCAAAGCCGCCATCTCGCGAGTTCCCTCCAGAAGCTGGGAAAGCGCGCACACGTAACCGCGGAACCGAGCCAGGGACCTATCGGATCGCTACTTCGCCAGATTCTTCAACGTAGGCTCGTGGTCCCAGCCCGAGACGGGTCTCGTTTTCCCTCCTGGAACACGATGGCTTTGTTGTTTGCGGCGGACCGTCTCGACCATCTGGAGAGCGAAATCGTGCCTATGCTGCAAGAGGGCATTACGATTATTTGCGATCGATATTATCATTCATCCGTGGCATACCAATCGGTCACTGCGGTAGTGAGCGATCAAGCCGCTCAGTGGATCGATCAAATCAATCGTTACGCGAGGCGTCCTGATCTGACGGTTGTATTGGACGTATCCTTTGCGGTGGCTCAGCAAAGGCGGCGAATGCGCCACGGCCGAGAGCTTTACGAAAGCGATTCGTTGCAGCAAAAGCTGTGTGATGTCTACAAAAACATCGAAAAATATCTCGCTAGCGAGGCGATAGTTCATATCGATGCGGAAGCTTCTTTTAATCGGGTCGCGCAAGATCTGCTCGAACGCGTTTCGGAGTTGTATAACCGGTGACGATCTTGCGACGTTTGTTGTTGCTGTGGTTGATTCTTGGATGCGGGGGAGGTCCGCGCGTTGCCGCGCGGAGCTCACGAAATGAAGAAGACGCATCCGTCGGATCGAACCGCCGTAACCCCGAAAGCGAGGAACCGACCCCGTCGAGTCCATTGGCCGAAGTACTCACGCGTCCCGATGCGAAGCAGCCGGCGCAGTCCGCCGCCGCTCCGATCTCTCGTATTGCTTTAATGGAAGTATTACAAGAGGGAATTCCGCATTTTTTACAGAACATAGAGATCAAACCCGAGTTTCGAGAAGGCCGTTTTTTCGGTTGGCGCGTGCTTTCGCTTTTTCCCAACGATGAGCGCTTCGATAGAAGCTCGGTAAAAATCAGCGACATCGTCGTCAAGGTAAACGGCGAACCGATCGAAAGGCCGGAAGACCTCAAAGAGATTTGGGATAGCTTGGCTTCGGCTTCTATTCTCTGCTTTACGATTTTTCGAGAAAATCGCATTTATGTAATTAAACATACAGTAATGGACTAATTCCATAATTGCTTGGCCGTGTTTTTTACACGGCTCTGTCGATCGTTTTATCGCCATCGTTAAACCCTTTCTCGCGGTGAGATCTTTCTGGACTTTTCGGAATCGACGGGTAATAACCGTTTGGTTTGTTTGATTCAAAAAGCGTTAAAGGAGGTAATTATGGCTTTAAATCCCTTGGTCGATACGAGAGATAATCGGTTCGTTCTCTTCGAGTTGTTGCAGGTCGATAGATTAAATAAATATCAAGCCTTTGCGGAATTCGACCGGGATACATATGCATCGATCTTGGGTCTCGCCGAGAAGATCGCCGTGGAAGTTTTCCAACCGGCGAACGCGGAAGCGGACAAAACCGGCTGTCAATACGATCCAGAAAAACAGGAAGTCCGAGCGCCCGAATGTCTTCGGGCGATGATACAAGCATATAACGAGGCGGGATTTCTCTCGCTTTCTACAGAAGCGGAATACGGCGGTATGGGTATGCCGCATGTCGTTCATACAGCGAGTATGGAATATTTCGTCGCGGGATGTATGAGCTCAACTTTATATGCCACGCTGACCGTTGGCGCTGCGAATCTAATAAAGAATTTCGGCTCCGAGGAGCAAAAAAATACCTATCTACCGAAGATGTTTTCGGGGGAATGGGGAGGAACGATGTGTCTTACGGAACCGGTCGCGGGATCGGACGTGGGCGCCCTTAAAACCAAAGCTGTAAGGCAAGCGGACGGTACCTATCTTATCTCAGGAGAAAAGATATTTATCTCTGCTGGAGAGAACAACCTATATAGCAACATTATCCATGCGGTTTTGGGCCGAGTCGAAGGGGATCCGAAAGGTTCCAAGGGCATATCGATCTTCATCGTTCCCAAATTTCTCGTGAACCCGGACGGGTCGTTAGGGGCCAGGAATGATTGGGTATGCACCGGTATCGAGCACAAGATGGGCATAAAAGCGTCGGCGACCTGTTCGTTGAGCTTCGGCGACAACGGTAAATGCATTGGGTATTTGCTCGGCGAGGAACGACAGGGAATGAAAATCATGTTTCAGATGATGAACGAAGCGCGACTCGATGTCGCGATGCAGGGCCACGGTCTTTCGAGCGCCGCTTATATGCACGCGGTTACCTACGCGAGAAATCGCGTGCAAGGCGCGAGCGTGAAGAGAGGGAAAAGCTCGGATATCGGGCCTGTTACGATCGTCAATCATCCCGACGTCAAACGCATGCTTATGTGGATGAAGGCCCACGTCGAGGGCACGCGCATGCTTATGCTTTGTTGCGCACTCAACATCGATTTGTCACACGCTGCCGAAGGTCGGGAGGCGCAAGAAGCCCAGGGCCTTGTCGATCTATTAATCCCGATTTGTAAGGCCGGCATTACCGATACCGCCGTGCTCGTCACCTCCGAAGCGGTACAGACCTATGGGGGCTACGGCTACTGCTCCGACTATCCAGTCGAGCAGTTTATGCGCGATTCGAAGATCACCGCTATCTACGAGGGAACGAACGGGATTCAGGCCATGGACTTGATCATGAGAAAGGTGTTAATGAATCCCGAACGGTTCAATTACTCGGTTTTTCGCAAGCGGGTGCTGGCTACGGTCGAGAGCGCGAAGGGGGTTGTCGAAGAGAAGTATACCGATGTCGTTCGCGAAGGTATACGACGGATTGACGATGTTATCGGCGCGATGGACGCGGAGATGAAAGCCGGCGAAATAGAGGCCGTATACGCTAACGCAACGCCTTTCTGCCGTGCGATGTTTTTACTCACGCTAGCGTGGCTGCACCTGTGGAGCCTCACGCTATCCACACCTAAAGTGAAAAAACTCGTCGGAAACGCCAGCTCCGAGGAGATTGATTCAAAAATAGTCAGCGATCAAGAGGCCGCTTACTACTACGGACGAATGCTGTCGGCGCAGTTTTATCTCGGCGCCGAATTCTCGCATTTTTTTGGTATTATTGATTATATTCTATCGGCGGAACGCGCGGTAACGCGGGCGAGTGCCGAGATTTTCACGGGAGCGCTGGAAGCTTAAGGCGGAACGACGCGAGCGAGGCGGTTAGCGCCCTCGGATTTAACCCGTAATCAGAACCGCCTTTTCGCAGTCTGCCCCCTCGCGCGGTAGACCCGAGAATACAGTTGGCCGCCGAACCCGGTACGGTGAAGATGTTACATACAGGCGTGGTGTCTATCGGAATGTTTCCGGCATCGCTCGATCGGGGATGAGCGGCGCCACCGGAGCCGGAGGTCGCAGTATCTTGCTTCTTATCCTGTGAGGGGGTATCGGTTTTGTCAAATTCAGACCCAGCGGCCACGAGCAATATGGCTATCAGAGCACGGAATTTTGCCTGTTGTTTTCTTGTCCACTGCATATACCCCTCCTGCGGCCGAAGACCTCGCCTCGACTGATTCTACACCGTTCGCCATTCCTTGTTTATTCGGCCATTATGCCGGATATTGTTACATCTAGAAATAGGCCGACACGAGTCCAACCGTCCGAGGTATACTCTACAAATATGCAGTGCTGCGCGAAGCGGGCGAGTGCCTGAATAATTATTGACATTCGATCAACCGGGGACGACAATTTTAATTATTCGAGATACGATTAATAATAGACATACTTATCGTGCCGAGCATCCGGATATCACTCAAAGCACGGCAATAGAGCTTGCTCTTTTGAGATTCCGGGATTCATTCGCCCGAGTCGGTTAAATCGATAATCTCTCTGACAACGTGAGGAGAAGGCATCCATGATCACGAAACAACAGGCCCTGGAGTATCACGCGAAAGGGAAACCGGGAAAGATCGAAATCCGAGCGACCAAACCGTGCATGACTCAACTCGACCTATCGCTCGCGTATTCTCCCGGCGTGGCTCAGCCGTGTCTAGAAATCGTTCGAGAGCCGGTTGACGTATACAAATATACATCCAAGGGCAATTTGGTAGCCGTGGTTTCGAACGGGACGGCCGTATTGGGTTTGGGTAACATCGGCGCGGCCGCCGCCAAACCGGTCATGGAAGGCAAAGGCGTTTTATTCAAGCGCTTCGCCGATGTCGACGTTTTTGATATTGAGCTCAATACCAAGGACCCGGACGAGGTGATTAAATGCTGCCAGGTCCTGGAGCCGACTTTTGGAGGGATTAATCTCGAGGACATCAAGGCTCCCGAGTGCTTTTATATCGAAGAGAGCTTGAAACGAACGCTTGGCATTCCGGTTTTTCACGACGATCAGCACGGTACGGCTATCATTTCAGGAGCCGCGCTGTTAAACGCGCTGGAGTTAGTCCGCAAGGATATCGATAATGTACGCGTGGTTTGTGCGGGAGCGGGCGCCGCGGGCATCGCGTGCGCAAAACTCTATCGTTCGTTGGGAGTACGGCCGGAGAATATCTTGATGGTCGATTCGCGAGGGGTTATGTACGAAGGGCGCGAAGAATACAACAAGTACAAATCCGAGTTCGTCAGAAGAACCGATGCTCGAACCCTTGCGGACGCGCTAAAGGACGCCGACGTTTTCGTCGGGGTTTCGGTCGCCAACACGGTGACCAAAGAAATGGTGCGGTCGATGGCGCGAGACCCGGTCGTTTTCGCGATGGCCAATCCGGACCCCGAAATTCAATACGAGGAGGCGTTGGATGCTCGCCGAGATATCATCATCGCCACCGGTCGGTCGGATTATCCGAATCAAGTCAATAACGTGCTCGGATTTCCTTTTATCTTTCGAGGCGCGTTGGACGTTCACGCGACCGCGATTAATGAACAGATGAAACTGGCCGCCGTTTTTGCTCTCGCCTCTTTGGCTAAAGAGTCCGTCCCGGACGAAGTCGTTCAGGCCTATGGGGTTGAAACCCTTCACTTTGGACGCGAGTACATCATTCCAAAGCCCTTCGATCCCAGGATTTTCGTCACCGAGTCCGCCGCGGTTGCCAAAGCGGCGATCGAGTCGGGTGTCGCGCAACGTCAAATCGACATCGAGGAATACAAGCAACAACTGACAAAACGAATGGGCAGAGGCCGGGTGATTCTCAATGTCGTGACCGAGAAGGCGCGCAAGAATCCGAAGCGGCTGGTGTTACCCGAGGGCAGCTCGATACGCATTCTGCGCGCGGCTCACGCGATCGTCCAAAATAGCATCGCAAAACCGATCGTTCTCGGGCGAGTGGAGGAAATTCTTCAGGTCGCCGCTCAAGCTGAAATCCATTTGGAGGGAATCGAAATTATCGATCCGGCGAGCTCGGACCGCAGAGAGCTTTACGCGGATTTGCTGTTTGACAAACGCAAGCGAAAAGGGGTGACGCGGGATTTGGCCGCGAGCATCGTTCGCGATCACACCTACTTCGGCACGATGATGCTCGAGGTCGGAGATTGCGACGCCGTGCTCTGCGGCATTCGAGCGGACTATCCCGACACGATTCGGCCTGCGGTTCAAGTGATCGGCTTGCGGCCGGGTGTGACGCGCTTATCCGGCCTTTATGTGATGATTAGAGAGGATAAGATCTACCTTTTCGCGGATACCACGGTTAACGTCAATCCGACCTCTGAAGAGCTGGCCGAGATCGCCGTCAATTCGGCAAACGTCGCAAAGGCGTTCGATATCGAGCCCAAGATAGCGATGCTTTCGTTTTCCAACTTCGGCTCCTATGTCTATCCGGAGTCGCAGAAGGTGGCCCGCGCCGTTGCTCTCGTGAAGCAAAAGGCTCCCCACCTGATCGTCGAGGGCGAGATGCAGGCGGACATCGCGCTCATGCCGGATCAGCTCAACCGGTATTATCCCTTTTCAATACTAAAGGAAGAGGCCAATACCTTCATCTTTCCCGATCTCAACTCCGGTAATGTGGCCTACAAGCTTCTTCGACGAATGGGCAATATGCGCGCCGTAGGCCCGATTCTAATGGGGCTGTCGAAACCTTTTCACGTGCTAAACCGCACGGTGGAGGTGAATGAGATCGTGGACATGGCCGCCATAGCCGTGGTCGACGCGCAGAATCAATAGCCGGCCCGGTCATTCACCTTTGATCGCACCGATGATTCAGCCCGGTACATTATGGCAAAAGACTGTTCAGCAGACGCGTCGGGCGCTGCAAATCGGCGCGCTTAAACCAATTGAAACCGAAAGCTCATTCGTCCGGGATCAAGGAGCTGATTTTCTGGTGCGAACGGTTGCAGGGCTTGCTTGTAAAGCACGGGAGCGTCAAAGGCACCGGTACCGATCCTATGCCGAAACCACAACCCCGAATCCGTTTTTACCTTATGATCGAGCTATGTTCGTGGCCGACATATCTCCGACGCACCTATGTCTGCTAAATAAATATAATGTGATCGAACACCATCTGCTGATCGTCACGCGTGCTTTTAGAGAGCAGGAGGAGCTTCTCGACTTCGAAGATTTCGAGGCGCTGTGGATCTGCATGGCGGAGTTCGAAGCTTTGGGATTTTATAACGGTGGAGAAGCATCCGGAGCCAGCCAAAGGCACAAGCACCTGCAGTTGGTGCCGCTTCCTCTAGCGGAACGCGGGCCGCGGGTCCCCATCGAACCTTTGATTGGGAGCGCGAAATTCAAGGGACGTCTCGCTACTATTCCCTGCTTTCCTTTTGTTCATTCGATCGCGAAGCTCGACCCGATCTTGGTTAATGACGCCCAAAGGGCTGCGTCAGAAACCCTTCGTCTATACCGTCTCATGCTTGAGAAGGTCGGGTTGAACAAACGCGACTCGCTATCGGGCCAAGCGCAGGCGGGGCCGTACAACCTGCTAGTTGCCCGCGAATGGATGTTGCTCGTACCGAGAAGGTGCGAATGCTTTAAGTCGATCAGCGTGAACGCCTTGGGCTTTGCCGGGGCGATGCTGGTGAAAGACAAAGACGAGATGCGCAGTTTAAGCAAGCACGGGCCAATAAAAGTCCTCGAGCATACCGCCCTGCCTATGGAACCGACGGAATATAATGTTTAAAAAGAGCCGCCCGGGAAGCGCGCTTGTCCAATAAGCGTTCGTTGAGACCGTTGTGCTCTTCGGGTTTGCCTTTTGAGACGATGTCGTCGGGTCCGAGCGCGAGGCCGATTTGGAAGGTCAGAATCGGGTCGATCTCGCAACGCCCGGCTCGGCCTCGAATCGTTTGATCCAACGCGTGCTCAGAAACGAGTTGACGGATCGCGTGCGCCGCGATTTCCGGCGGGCCGCTTTTTATAATAGATACGTGTCCTTGGGTTCTTGAAAAAAAGGTCATGTAGGCGACGATCTTTCCCGCCGCGATGTAAAGTTCCGGGCCGTCTTTCGGAAAGGTAGGAGTCATCAGCACGCCCAAAACCGGATGCGTATTCTGAAAAGAGAGAGAATAGCGTACGAACGATGAGAGGATCATTCGAGTGAATTTGACGAAGCGAACCGGAGTGAGGGGGCGTTCGCGTCGGTCAAAGAAAAACTCTCCCTGTTGGTTATATATGCCGCCCTTGAGCAATTTCGCTCGAATATGCATGGGGATTAGCCGAGCCGGTAGCGCGACGTTTAGACCGGCCGTTTCGAGATCGCTCTCGGCCTTTTCGGCCCAGGTAGCGATTTCGGAGGGCCGCGGTAAATCGCGGTGTAGGTAGTGTACGAGACTCTCGTAGTTGGCCTTACTTATCAACCCCTCAGGACCTTCGACCGCTTGGTATATGGCGTTTCCGACACTTTCCGTAAAGGGATCGTTTGAGGAAAAAACCGGAAATAAAATCGATCGCGCGGCCGGATCAGTTACAAATTCACGGGCGTACTGAAAGAGCTTTTGTAACTGTTCTGGTTTGAGCTTGCCTTCGGGCGACGCCACGCGTTGTGTGCTGCGGGTTTCGACCAGCTTGTCGAAATCAGAGGGAACCAAGTGACCGGGTACGCTTTCATCAATTCGAAGGGCATCTCCAGCCTTTGGAAAGAGCATACAATAGGGATAGTGGTCGGCCGCCTCAATCGATCTAAGAAGATCGCGAGCGGAAGAGCGCATCGGTTCGGCGAGCCTTGCGATTCGATCGCTTAGTATTCGTATTACGCCTTGGGTTACCAGTGCTTTCGACTCGGGCTCGAAGATCTGGCATTCGAAAACCCAGCCGTGACCGCGCGCGGTCTCTTGGGCCGCGAACAACCAGATGCCGAGGTCGATATGCTCCGCGTGAGAGGTTTGTTCGATGCCACACAACGAGGCGATATCCCCGAGAATGGAGTCATACCGACGCCTGGCCAAAACCATTAGCGCGCAGTGCTCGGTCGTTTTTCCCGTTATTTCACCGGCCTCTTGCGCCGACAGCTCGATCGTCCGGATCGGCTGCCAATTGGTTCCCGACGGAGACCAGAGACCGTTGTAGGCAGCGCGAGCTAAAAGCGGTCGTGCCGTTTCGAGCAAGGCGCACGGTTGATAATTTCTATCAACTGATCTACCGGTCTGAAGCTGTGACTGAACCTTAGCAAAGCGCTCAAGCTCCTTACGAACACCGCCTCGAGCGTCGACCACCCACCACTCGCCCGCGTTGACACCGGAAAGCCGCCGGCAGTCCACCACTATTTCTTGTTTCTTCTCCGCCGCGCGGCGTCGAGCATCCTGAAGTAGCTTCTGCGCCTCTCGGTGCGCTTCCCTGAAAAACAAATCCAACTGGGAGTCGCTCTTTTCAGTCAGCTCTCCCAATACTCCGTTGTCTTGATAACTTTTAAGTATGGCAGACGAATTCACCGTGATATCCGGCTAAAATAAAAACGCGAAGTGAACCCCTCCGCCAAATAGATACCCCTCGCTCGAAAAGCCCGGCCAACCGGGATTATTCGTCTGTAATCCCTCGCGACCTTCAGCCGCCGCGCCCAAGTTCGCGTTATCGATCGCGTCGTCGGGTACCTCGTCGACAACCATTTGCTCCGGCTCGTTTTTCGTGTAGCCCGGATCCCCCGCTTCGAGTTTGCGCTGAATACGCCGAAAAAGGCGGTGTAACTGCAGTTGCAGCCCGGCGCGGAAATCGGTGTTCAGTAGATTGAAGCAATAGGTGACCCCGCCGACAAAACCCATTCGATCGTTGTCCACGTAGTTCGTGCGTCCGGTTTGCCGTGGAACCGGGGTGGGAACATAGACCATATCTAAAAACGTGCCGAAACCCGCGTAGGAATGGCGAACCCCAAGGCTGGGAGTAAACGTTTTCGCCCACTCGTACTTAGCGGAGGCTTTCGCGCCATGCCGGTCGCGATAGTCGGTCCAATCGGCGAGTATCAGAGAGCCGACCAAACTGAGTTGGTTTTCTCTCGTTTCCGGCGTCGAGGGGACTAGCACATCGTAACTGGCGCCGAGCGCGGCGCTCCAGGGAAGAAAACCATGAACAAAGGAGATGCCCGATTGCTGTTCTTGGCCGTTATTGAGCAAATAGCTAAAGTCGGTATCGATTTCCATGCTTTGCGGCGTGTGCACCGTGGCCGTCAATCGAACTCTTTCGTGAGCGTCAAAAACCAGCCCAAAATGGGGGGACACCGCGGTTGTCACATCGATGCGTGAATCGATATAGGTATCATAAAGCCGTCCCGCATCCGAAACGTAGACGGGAGTAACCGCCTCGTTTTTGAGATTCAACGTGAAGCTCATGCCGATCGAGAGCTTTTCGTAGACGCGTCCTGCTAGACCGAAAGCGAGCTCCGCCGCCGCCAATCGATCCGAATACAACTCCGCGTGCAGGCTGTTGCTGAAAAACTGTTCTTTCTCGTCGTTATAAAACGCCGAAGCCGCAGTGAATCCCGCCAGCGGAATCATCGCGTGTAGACCGATGGCTAGTTGCTGGTCGAAGACCCGATTGACCAGCCCCACGATTTGATACACTCGCGTATTATCACTGCTATTGACACCTTGCCGTGGCCGAGGATCGCGTTCGTAGTTTCCTTGTACGCCTTCTTGCAACCACGCGGTTGGAAGCGGTGTGGGAGATAGCGGGGAGTTGTCGCCGCGCGAGTAGAGCCGAACGCCTTCCGGGACATCGTATCGCCGGCCGGTTCTCCTGAGCACATCGATGGAGATCTGATCGTTCAGCGTAAAGATACCCAACTCGAGCCCCGGCTCGGCAAAGGGAAGCAGCGCAGGGTTAAAATAGGCCGACGCGGAGGAAGCCCCGGCGATTCGCGCGTTAAATCCCCCGAGTCCCTGGTTTCCTCCGGTTAGCTCGAACAAAGGACCCGCTCGCGTTGGAGTTGACAAAAGTAGAATCGATAAGCCCAAAAAGGCTGAGCTAAAGAGAACCTGACGCCGGCAGTAACGCTCGTCACGCATCGTCATGTTTATCTACTCGCTTGCATTTCTAGGTCCTCTCTGACAATCGCGTCATCGAACAGCTCGTCCTTTAGTTGGCGCATTCTTTCACATACGGTCAGGTCGTCGGCCTCTTCGCCAAGATCCCACAAATCAGACCCATCGCTCTTTTTCAAGTTGTCGACGCGGACGAAAATGACGAAGTTTTCGTCCGGCTCGGTTGATGGCCAACTTTCCGCCGGAGGTAAAGAGGCCGGTACTTGTTTGATTACTAGCTGCTCGTGGTTCCAAAGAACCTGCAACCTAAATCGCTCTGCGCTCTTTTCCGTCGGGCCGAAATATTCCGTCCATTCGCGTTGAGCGACGTAGATTTCTCCGTTGGCGATTCCCGCCAGGCGAAAGGTTACTCCGGGATTACCGTCCTCGTCCCAGTCTTCCCAACCCGGAGTCGTTCCTTTCTTCTCGGTTTCAGCTTTTCCCAAAGAGGCGTCGGGGTCCGAAAAATAAGAAACCGTGGCCCCTCGGACGAGATAGTACCGTTCGAGATGAAGGAAACATTGGTCTGAAGCGCTTTCGCCATAGACCGCTCTTCGTCCCGTATTAAATATATTATTCGTTAGACCGTTCCATAGCGCGGGCCCGGCTATCACTTCGGAAAAGGTCGACTCTGAACGTTCGATGATGATCACTCCGCACTTCAGCCCTTTTTTTACCACGACCTCAGTACCGGATTGTTCGAACTCCCAGTAGGCCCAGTTGTGCCCGGCTTGTTTCATGGCTCCGCCTAGGGCGATACTCATCGTGCGTTGAAGTGAAATCCACTTTCCGCTCAGTTGGCAGTCAGCGCTGCTTTCGATCGCCGGTATTTCCACGCTTCCTGCGCTCGCATCTGCCTCGTACGCAGGATCCGGAACAGCCGAATCGCTTTCATCGTTCCCGGAATCTTGTTTTGCCTCCGCCTCGCCAATCGCATCAGATGCATTTGCTTTGTGGTTATCTTGCTTATCGTCGGAAGAACAGCGGGCGAAAAAAACGAACGCTACGAGGAGAAAGGCCGGTATAGATAGTTTTACAATCATTGGATTCTTCCGCGGTTCTATAGTTGCCGCGCAATATACTGTAAAGCAGCCGGGCTGTCATGGCCGTACGTAAAAAAACCGCGTTCGTCACGCCCCGTTTTACCAACAAGTCGCGGCGCGACCCGATCGAGCGACCATCTACCTTAACGTTGCAAAAAACGTCGAGCGGAAACGCGAAAAAAGCGATGAAATAAGGGTGCGCCGAACTTTTTTTTGGCCGCAGCTTAGTGCACCCTAAGTGAGGTCCAAAAAAAGTGAGCACACCCTTAGTTCGCGCTATTTTTCGCGTAACCGTTCAGGGGGGTACTGCTGTTTGACTACGACGGCGGCCAATTCATCCCGTAAAACCGGCTTTCGTCCTCGCGCCGG
>JAFGIB010000322.1 GCA_016929805.1 Deltaproteobacteria bacterium
AAAAAAGTGAGCACGCCCTTAGTTCGCGCTATTTTTCGCGAGCGAAGCGCTTTACGCCGACGGATTTTTTGCAACGTTAAGGTCAATATTCGCGTTTTGTGTGCAGCCCCCGCTGCATTAGTACGCGTAACCGCGATTTATTCGCGCCTGGTCCAGGATTCGCGTGAGCTCGCTGATAGCGGTTTCGTTCACCGGGAAGCCTGCACCGCTGATCTGTTGCTTCCACTTATTAATTTTATTGTCCACGGCTGCCTTGCTAAACGGACCGGCGACTAAGCGGTCAACCTTGGCCTCGTATTGCGCCTGCCAGGCTTGAAAGGCCTGGAACAAGCGATCGCATCCGGGGGGAGGGCCCAGCGAGGACCAGACGCCCCATTGCTCGCAGATTTTACACTCCTCGGCGTCCGCGGCGAACTGAGTCCGCCAATCGACGGCGACGAGCGTTTGGGTTAACGTGCCAGTCATGGTACCGCCCATGGAAAGATCCAGGTCCCAGGGTATGATCCACAAACGGTCCGCGTCTTTTGCCTCGTACCAGTAATAGTTGTGGTTGCCGGGCGCGGCCGGATTGCTGCCTAACGCGCCGGGGAAACAATAGAGGTGAAACGGTCCGTCGTCGTTCATGATCACTCGATCGACCGCAATCCAGCTCGTGGTGGCATCAGCGTCCATCCATGCCGCCGTTTCGTTCGGCCCTTGGAAAATAGCTTGACTAAACCTCAGGATCCGGTCGACCGATGGGTTATCGTCTTCATTGGTTCTTAGTGCAGATAAGTAGGCCTGCGGATCGTCCCAAACCGGCCATATTTCCTTGTATAAATTGCCCTTGCCGCCCTCCGTGAAATGACTACGCGTGAAGCGACCGTCTACCACTTCGACTAGGGTGAAAATATCGGCCTGACCGTTGATCCGCAGTACGGCGTGAGTCGCACGCGGAGCTGGCGCGTCCATCTCGCGAAACAGAGAATAGCCGAGACGCTCTCGCATCATTGAAGGGTCGTTGTTCATCGAATTGAACACGAGCTTTTTGAGTCCGAGCAGCATCCCTTTCGAATCCGACCAGTTGAAGCTCACCTTGACCGAGCACTTGCCTGCCTTCCGTCCCCCGCTGAGCAGGTCCGTGCATGGGGGAAAAAAGGCGCCCATGCTTCCCTTATAGCGGAATCCGATATCGTAGGTTTTGCCCTCGAAGCTCAGACGCGCGGGGACGTATTGCTCGGCCGCCGGATTACTGTCGACGATTTCCAGATTCTCGAGCGTGATCTCCACGTCAAAGGTGTGAACCACGGCTTGGTCGAATATGTGGGAAGCCTCATCTTCCGGCTCTGCCACGACCGAGCCGGGACCCACAACGGAGCCATCGTTATTAATCGCGGCGCCGCCGTCTTTGATCACGGAGCCGGATTGCTTACTCGTCGGTTGGCCTGGGATGGTCGCGCCGCCGTCCCCGAGGCCGGGGTTGCCGGTTTGTTCGCTAGGCCGGCCGTATTCCGGTGCCGCCCGCGATTCTTCGATCGCCGTCTGCGATTCCTCTGTACAGAAACCAGCCCCCCCTGTGTCGCAATTAATAGGGCTCTCGCTTTCTATGGTCGAGGGCGGTGAGCTCGAAGAGCACGCGGGCGTTAGCGACAATGCGAAAAAAATCGCACTTACAGCTTGTATTGGATATATATTACTGACATATCTGTATGACATAAAATATTACCTAAAAATATAGTTACGGTGTTTGAGAAAAAAAGCCAGTCTCGCCGGCGCAATGCTTACCCTCTCCGACCTATTATCAACGGTCTATTACACCTTAACGTTGCAAAATATCCGTCGGCGTAAAGCGCTTCGCTCGCGAAAAATAGCGCGAACTAAGGGTGTGCTTACTTTTTTTGGACCTCACTTGGGGTGCACTAAGCTGCGGCCAAGAAAAAGTTCCGCGCACCCTTATTTCATCGCTTTTTTTGCGTTTCCGCTCGACGTTTTTTGCAACGTTAAGGTACACTTAGCGTATCCAGGTCGCTACTATTAGAAGTGCCGGAGCGGCTCTCAGTCCCCTCGTGTTTTGGTGTCTCGCGGACGGTCATCGCATTGAGGAAATAATAGGTCCCGCATATTACTTTTTAAGACGCCGTTTTTTGCTATTTTCTATACAAAAGTCTCTCAATGAGACAGACGGAAATTCTACCTCAGCTTAATTAATGCCGGCGGACCTGCTTCGGTAATGACTAGCGGCGGCCAATCGATAGTCGATACCGGCCAATATTAAGGTTTGCGCCGACGGAACTCTCGCTACTCTAAGGGCTCGCGCAAAAATATCTTCACGTTTTTAGCGCCCGGCTCGCGGTCAAATGTTTTATCGACGACTGAGCGGAACCGCAGCAACAACAGCGCTATTTCGAGGATTCCGCGATTGAGGAGATGAGACAGTTGACCCCGAGATGGGATGCTAAAAGTGAAGTGGTTTTTGCGCGATCTCTAAGCTTGACTCCGTCAACAAATCTCAGCCTCCTTCCCGAATTTAGATTTTTTGTCCGCGCGCGGCTATCAATTGGCCGGCTGCGGCCATCGTCGGGCTAAGTCTTTTATAGTATTGGCAATCACACGTCGTTTTCGCCGGTATACGGACTCTTTTAGAGAAAATAGATAGGAGGAGCGCATGTTTAAGGGCAAAGAAGTATGGCAAATACTTGGTTTTGTTTTCGTCGCACTGGTGCCTATATGCAGTATGAATATGCTGGTCGCTTGTGGGAGTGACGACGACAGCGATTCCCCGGCATTGACAATTCAATCCAAAATCGGGGAAATTATGGCTTCTCCCGACGGCGAGGCTGTCTTAAGAAAGTGCTTCGGCGATGAAGGCGTGGACAATCCTAGGTTTTCGGAGATGTTTGAATATGACCTACCTTATTTAGCGGGTCAAAGCAATGGATTGATCGGCGACGATATTGTCAATTGTGTAGACCAAGGACTGCAAGCACTGGCTAAATAGATAAGCGGTTAATACGGACGAACGGCATATGCGTCCGCGGTGAAAGTGCTTTAGGCTTTTTTTTATTTACTATGCCGGTGTCGGCCTATTTACGATTCAGCCGAGATATCCGCTTAGAGGAAACGAATTAGTAAATACGCTAATATCAAAAGGAAGGCGGCGATGAATGGTAAATGGTCACGAAGTCTGAGCCTCACAATCGCGAGCCTAGAATTCGCTAAGCTCGGTCGTTCGAGGCATGTTAACGGCAAAACCAACCGGAGCTGGCGAGTTTTTAGCGCTGTCGTAACGGTATTGTGCGTTGGCGCCGCCTGCGAGGATGATACTAAAGCTCCGGCGGGCAACGTGGATGCCGCTATAGCTCCGACGAACAACGAGGCGGCTGTTTCAGCTCCTTTGATTGATGGACAGGCCGGTACGGTCCCGGCGACCGCGGACCAGGCGGGCACGGTTGCTTCGACCGCGGGACGAGCCGACGTGGTTCCAACAGACGTTGGGCGGGCTGGTACAAGTACTACGAACGACGTGGATGCCGGTACAGTTCCCAACGATAATAGATCAGAGCGCACGAACAACGCGTACGTTTCCAACTCGTTTTCGAATTCCGTGTCGGTGATCGATACGGTGATGAACGAAGTCGTGGCTACAATACCGGTTGGGACAGCTCCGGTTAACCCGACTTTCACGCCCGACTGCCAGCAGGTTTATGTATCAAATTCCCAGGCCGATACGCTGTCGGTAATCGATGTGAATAGCAACGAAGTGACTACCGTCCCGGCGGGAGGCAATTTCCCGTCGGGGCTGGCTTTCACACCCGACGGCAAGCAGCTCGTGGTTACGCTGCTCGGTGAGACCGTGCTGACGCCGGGATACGTGGCCGTTATCACTCTTGATACCGGCGAGGTCTCGCCGTTGATACCCGTGGATGCACAACCCGAACGACTTGCTTTATCTAAAAACGGCGAGCGCGCGTACGTCGCCAATATCGGGGGTCAGACGCTTTCGGTCATCGACCTCACGCGCGGCGAGGTAGTTAAAACGATTATTCCCGGAAATCTGCCTTTCAACGTGATGATCTCGCCCGACGGCAATCGGGTCTACGTTGCCGCCATGATGTCGAACTCGGTGGTCGTAATCGATACTAAAATAGACGAGATCGTGGATACCATAACGACAGATTCTCCCAACGGAATGGCTTTCAGCCTTGATTTCCGGAGCATGTTTGTAACCAACGCGTTCACCGGGACGGTTCAGGAAATTTCACTGGAGACGAATGAGGTGGTTAGGACCGAATCGGTGGGCGGTTTACCGGGATTTATTGAACTCGCGAAGGATGGTAAACACGCCTATTTTGTCCGCCCGGACGGAGATACTGTTGAAGTGCTGGATACGGAAACGCTGACCGTCGTCGATACGATCACGGTCGAGGCAGTCCCGTCAGTTATTGCTATCTGTCACGAAATTTGAGAAGGCGGGCCCAAGTGGGTAGGGGCTCTTTGAAGGGGGCAAAGGCAAGGCGGCGTATAGGGTGGCTAAGCTAGAGTTTCGCCATTTTTCGCGAGCGAAGCGCTTTACGCCGACGGAATTTTTGCAACGTTAAGGTAAACTTCGAGTCTGTGATGGTCGAGGCCCATACCCATTTTATCGGCCGTAAGCCAAGGGTGTTGCGTCGAAGAACGAACAAAACCGCAAGGCACGGGCAGGGGCACGCGCAGGGGCAGGTTTATATAAGAAATCGCCAAACTCGAGTCCTAGACACCCAAAAAATCCGGTAGAATTTTTACATTGTTAATTGTACAAGCAGGCAAAAACGGAACTTTTTACGTGTCTAACCCTAATAGCATCTTCGAACGAGATGGCGAGAGACTGTTGCCGACGCGGCACGCGCTCAGTTTCTGGGGCGGCGATCGCGTTCACGGCGGTGCGGTTATCGGGTTGCTAGCGCATGCATGTGAGAGCTTTATTCAAGATCCGGCGTTTCGCATAAGCCGGCTGACCGTCGATTTATTCAGCCCGGTGCCGGCTCAGCCGCTCTCGGTTCGGGCTCATCGGATACGCGATGGGCGACGCATCTCGCTCGTTTGTGCCTCGCTGTTTTTCGACGACAGTGAACTTGCGCGAGCGAGCGCGTTGTTTTTGCGCAATCGCGGAGCCGCCCTTACTATTCTCGATACGAGTAAACCACGAGGACCTGGTGACCTTACCACGACCTCGCTCTTTCGCGACGTGGATGCGGCCGATATACCACCGGGGTTTCACCTGACCGTACAAACGCGCTGGGTCCCTCGCTTAAAAGGAGAGCCTCTAGCTATTTGGTTTCGCCTGCCGGTGTCTTTAGTGGCGGGTGTAAACTCGAGCGCTTGGGTGCGCTCAGCCGCGATATCAGACCTCGGCAACGCGGTGGCAACCGTTGACGCGTTTGAACGCGAATCGGTGACCGCGTACATTAATGTCGATACGACGATGTACTTCGACCGCGATCCTGTCGGCGAGTGGTTCTGCCTACGCATCGATCGACAAAGCGAGTATGCGGGAAGTAGTATTATCGAGATTAGCCACTTCGACACCCGAGGCCGTTTCGCTCGTTCCCTACAGTCGCGTATCTCAAACACCTAGAGCGCCGAAAGAGGATCGGGATGGAGCTATATTTCTTTTATTCTTTTGCTTTTCAAAACCCCTCTATCGCCAAGCGAAAAAAAGCAAAAGTCTGTCACAATCGATCCAGGCGCTAGTATCCAGGATGACGAAAGCTAAAAACGAGCCGGGTTCGAAACGCTGGTCGATGGCGACCATAGTGAAATACGCGCTCTTTCAACT
>JAFGIB010000323.1 GCA_016929805.1 Deltaproteobacteria bacterium
AGTACCATCCTCGCCGGCCCTGCGGGCGCGCTCGGTTTTACGGGCGAATTGGCCGCCGACTTGTTTGCCCCCCTGAACGCTTACAAACATTTGACCCCGAGCTGGGCGCTAAAAATGTGAAATTATTTTTACGCGAGCCCTTAGCGTCGCCAGACTGCTCGCGTCGTGACTGTGTTGCGATCTTGCTTTAGCGGTCATTCGTTTCGCCAGTCTCTTCCTCCAGCTTAGCGAGCAGATCACGTGCCGCGAGCTGCTCGGCCTCAGCCTTGGAATGTCCTTCACCTTCGGCCTTCAATCCCGAGTCGGTCGTAACAACCACTCGGAAATAGCGGTCGTGGTCGGGACCATCCGATCCTATTAAAACATAGTGCGGAGGGTTTTGTTTCCGACTCTGCAGGGTTTCCTGTACGCGGCTTTTATAATCTCGCGCGCCCGGATTCTGGTTTTCGATGCGCGGTATAAAAAGTTTTCGGCAAACGGTGATCGCTGCTTCGGTCCCTCCGTCCAAGTACACCGCCGCTATACAAGCTTCCAAAGCGCTAGAGAGCAGACGGGGCTTTTTTCGCCCCCCGGACCGCTCTTCACCTCGTCCTAAACGCAACCCGCCGCCGATACCTACAGTTTGGGCGATTTCGGCGAGCGTGGCTTCGCACACCAAGTCCGCTCGGCGACGCGTTAGCTCGCCGGCAGCGGCTCCAGGGAATCGCTCCCATAAAAGCGAGGAGACGACCCATTGAAGCACCGCATCACCCATGAACTCGAGCCGATCGTTATCTGTCGACGCGAGCTCCGGTCTTTCATTAGCGTACGATGAGTGGGTCAGCGACTCGATAAGCAGCGACGGATTCTCGAAGCGATGTCCTAACGTTTGAGCAACCGATTCGATCGTTTCGTCCTGAGTTTCCATTGTCCTTATGTTTCTATAACGCAAGTTCAGGATCGCGCTACGAATTTGTTAGATTGTCCGATTTCATATCATGAGAGCATCGATGGGGTTGAGAGTATCGCGATTCTATTGTTGCTTAAAGTCGCGGCGACTAAACGCGGACGGCGAATTCGAAGATAATTCCGTCAGCTAGTACTTGACCGAGAAAGGGAAAAGTTAAAGGATTTGGTTCGAGGAATCCCTTCTGTCACCAGAGCCAAAGCGCAATAGATTTGAAGCGCGGAATCAGATAGGTTAGAAGACTTTCTAATAACGCGCTCTCATGCTTTCAGAACGAAGAGATAGGGTGAGCGCATATTTGGCTCGCGTCGCCCAGGGCCCCTACAGAACCGACGCCGGCGATGCGGGTATGGCAGAAGGGAAAACAGTAAGGTCCCGAATAGGGGTTATAGCAGGAGGAAGAGACATGGCGGTTATCGATTTCGGAGGAGTGCAAGAGAAAGTTGTCGTGCGGAAGGAATTCCCGATGGCCAGCGCCAGAAAGGTTCTCAAGGGCGAGACTATCGCGGTCATCGGTTACGGCGTGCAAGGGCCCGCTCAGTCGCTCAATCTCAAGGATAACGGTTTCAACGTAATCGTTGGGCAGTCCAAAGCGTTCAGAAGAGATTGGGACCGCGCTATCCGAGCCGGTTGGGTTCCGGGCGAGACGCTCTTTGAAGTCGAAGAAGCTGCTCAACGCGGAACGATCGTCATGATGCTGGTTTCTGATGCGGCGCAGAAAGCTATCTGGCCGGCTATTAAAAGGAATTTGAATCCGGGAGACGCGCTCTACTTTTCGCACGGCTTTTCTATCGTATTTCGAGATCAGACGAAGGTAATTCCCCCTGCTGATGTCGACGTCATCATGGTCGCGCCAAAAGGATCAGGGACTTCTGTGAGGCGTAACTTTCTGTCCGGCGCGGGGATAAACTCAAGCTATGCCGTTTTTCAAGACGCCACCGGCCGAGCTGAAGAAAGGTGTCTGGCGCTTGGAATCGGCGTGGGCTCGGGATATCTATTTCCGACTACGTTTGAAAATGAAACGCGTAGCGACCTAACCGGTGAGCGCGGCGTGCTAATGGGAGCATTGGCCGGAGTGATGGAAGCGCAATACGAAGTGCTTCGTAAGAACGGTCACTCTCCTAGTGAAGCCTTCAACGAAACCGTCGAAGAGCTAACCCAAAGCTTAATTAGGCTGGTCGATGAAAACGGAATGGATTGGATGTTTTCGAACTGCTCCGCGACCGCGCAACGCGGCGCTCTTGATTGGAAGCCGAGGTTTAAGAAGGCGGTCCTTCCCCTTTTCAATGAGCTTTACAAGTCGGTTAAGTCCGGAAAGGAAACCAGACGCGTCATTAGCGCGGGCAGTAAGAAAAACTACCAGGAGAGCCTTTCGCAGGAGCTTTCGACGCTCGGGAACTCGGAGATGTGGTTAGCTGGCAAGGCGGTACGTAAGCTCCGGCCGAAAGAGAAGGCGAAGGATATATCCGGTCAGGCCAAAGGAGTCGCCGGCAGGAAGATGAACTGACATCCTGTCCGTAGCCGTTCTGGCCTCAGATGACTCGGTGTCCAATTCGCCCGCAAACCGAGCGCGCCCGGAGAGCCGGCGAGGATGGTACTTGCTGTACCTTAACGTTGCAAAAACTCCGTCGGCGTAAACCGCTTTCGCTCGCGATAAAGCGCACGAACTAAGCGCGTGCTCACTTTTTTTAAACCTCACTTAGGGTGCACTAAGCTGCGGTCCAAAAAAAGTTCCGCGCGCCCTTGTTTCATACGCTTTTTCGCGTTTCCGCTCGACG
>JAFGIB010000324.1 GCA_016929805.1 Deltaproteobacteria bacterium
CGTCGAGCGGAAACGCGAAAAAAGCGATGAAATAAGGGTGCGCGGAACTTTTTTTGGGCCGCAGCTTAGTGCACCCTAAGTGAGGTCTAAAAAAAGTGAGCACACCCTTAGTTCGCGCTATTTTTCGCGAGCGAAGCGCTTTACGCCGACGGATTTTTTGCAACGTTAAGGTTCATCCTCTGTCTTCGAAGCACGAACCCTACAGTCGCGTTTAAAGCGCGGGAGAGCTCGTTTGGTTCCAGCCGAGCGTATTGACGACGGTTTCGAAATCCTTCGCGGCGAGACTGACGACGGTCGGCATTCCTCCCTGCAGATCTAGAATCTTTAGTAGATTGATACCGCTATCGAAACGGGTAGCCACGGTTACGGTGGTTTGGTCGCATACCACGGATATCGGAGCTAGCTGCTGTCCGATCAGCAGTAGCGTGGTCTTGTCATAGGGATTTTCCACTCGACCGAAGCGCACCACCGCAACGCTATTTTTTACGACAAAACCTTTGGCGAGCTCCCGAGCTTGCGCCTCTCTTGGAGCGAGCTGCTCGGCGTTTTTTTTCAACACGCGATAGCTATCGACGTCGTCACAGCCGTTAGCTAGAAATCGCAGAATTAAACCGCGCAGCATTTCGTCGTTGGGTCGGGCGCGAAGCGAGCGGTCGATGGTGGTGGCGCGTTCTGACGGCTGCCCCAAACGCGTATCGATCATTCGGGCATCGAGATCGGCGCCCGGGTATGGCTCAATACCCCGACGAATCCACTTGGCGGCCGAGCACAACCCGTCGAAGTCCGTATGGCAACAAATCGTATCCACCGGACCGGCCTTTTCAATGCGTTCCCGCGTCACCATCTCAGGACAAGCGTGGTGCTCGTCTTTGCTCCGTAATACGAATCGATCGTCGTCCGCGTACTTCTTATGCATGATATGATCATGATGATCGATCCAAACCGCCAACCGGTCGCCCAATCCCTCGATAAAACGTCGGGTCACCTGCGTGAAGCTTTGCCGGCCTTTACCCGCTGCGAAGGCGATATCGAGCACCGCTACGCGTCCGACAAGATCCGCCGGCTTGGGAAGCCTGCGGGGTGTTGCAAACGCGATATGGGGAAATTTCATGGGTGAGTGAACGCTTTCAGACTTAGGGCTCGCGAAAAATCGTTACCGGTTTCGCCTTTTCTCGAATCACCCCTGTTCGCTCGCCGCTAAATATCGCGAAAAGCCCTCTGCTTTCGCCCTCCGCTCGCTCGACGGTTACTCTTGCGATTCTATCGCTACGCGTACACCATCCGCGTCAGCCAATCGGCCACGCAACCCGGCTTCTTTTCACCGTCGATCTCCACCGTTATGCTGTGCGTGACCTGAAGGGTATTCGGGTCTTTTAGCTCTACCTTTGCCAGCACCCTGCGAGCGCGAACCTTGGAATTCACCTTGACCGGACTGGGAAAGCGTACCTTCTCGAAACCGTAATTAACGCCCATCATCACGCCCTCATATACCCGGTTATCCTTCGACGGAATGGCTCCACAGAGATGCGTGAGCAAAGACAGGGTCAAAAAACCGTGAGCGATCGGCACCTTATAGGGCGATAATTTCGCGCATTGTTCGGGATCAACGTGAATGAACTGGTGATCGTTGGTCGCGTCGGCGAAATTATTGATTCTCTGTTGGTCGATGACGAACCACTCGCCAACACCGTCTTCTTGCCCGATATATTGTTGGAAAAGTTGATATGCGTTTTCAGCATTCGTTGCCATAGTTCACCTCTTTCAGGTTGTTTAAATGAACGGGATAACCGCAATCGGATCTTTGTCTGACCGATCAAATACCGATTTCTTACTCGCAAGTCCAGCCGAGTCGCAGCCGGACTCGCCGTCGGATTCACTATTGCAGATCTTGCCCCATAGCATCAAGTCGGTTTTATTCGAGCCTGCGAGTTACGAGTGCCGAGTTGATGCTCACGTCGGTTACTTCGGGGTAGAAGAAGAGCCTTTCGCGCCCGGGCCCGTATTAGCCCGGTCGCCTTTTTTTGGCTGCTCTTCCGTTCCCACTACCAATCCGACATCTTGCGCGACCAGTTTGGCCGCCGATTGCGTCACTTCGACCCACGCGTCGGTCGTCTCGGTTCGAGCGTAATAGTGCTCCTCGTCCGCGTTTACTCGCACCATTTCCATCCAGCCCAAAGACCGGCCGCGCTGCGAGTAATCGATCTTCAACAGCGCTTCGATATCGCCGATCTGTTTCTGTTTGTCGAGGTCGCTCCCGGGCTGCTCTGAAACCGGTAGATATTTCTTCGCGTTCAGCTTCTCGACCTGATCAATCCAATTGCCGAAAAGCTCATTGCGGCGGTCAGGCTGCGCCGCGTCCACCCATTGCGCCAACCTCGGGTCGTGTCGTTCTCGCTGAAGCAGCACCCGCTTTTTACCCTGTGCCTCGACCCGTGCTTCGTCGACCTCGCTCAACTCGAAAGCGTGCAGTGACTTTTGCATGAACTTGAACCGAGCTGAAAATAGATCACGGACGACATTTCCCGGAATCAGAAACACCTCATTCGTCGCCATATTCTTCACGTATCGCGCGCCTGTTCCGTAAGTCGTCGAGCCTACCTCAAAGGCGTGTCTCTTACCGGCGCATTCGAGAGCCATCTTGGTCTTAGCCTTTTGCTCCTCGAACTCTTTGGCGAGCTCGCGGCTGATTTTGCCGAGCGCGCGGACCGCTCTAAACGGAACCAGCCATTTCAGCAGCTCGGTAAATTCGTCATTCGCGAGAAAACCCTCCTCTTCGACCTCTAGCTTTTCGGCCGCTCCGCTCTCGTTCTGAGTTTGCTCGCCGCCCGCCGCTTCTTCGCGCTTTTTGCTCTCCAGGGTAAACCAGTAGCGCCCGCTACCATTCGGCTTTTTAGGCCGCACCACTATCTTCTTGGTATCGCTTTCAAGGGTGAACGAGGCAAACGCGGACTGATCGCATTCGACCATGGAAATTTCACCTGGAGGCGGCTCCGCGTCGTCCTTTCGGGTCCAGGTTTGATAAGCGAACAATAGAGCGAAAAGAGCCAGCAAACCGTGAATCGCAACCGCTTTCATGCCCTTGCCTCCTGACGCCGGCGGCGTCTTCGCGCGATCCAAATTCCGATGCATAAAATCGGCAGCGGTACGGCAAAGCTCGTCGTATAAAACCAGATCTTGTCTTGATCGCGCGTATGTTCGATGGGAACGTCCTCTTCGCTCGTGACATCGCCCGCGATCTGTTCGTCCGCGATCAACCAGGCGAGCGTGTCGACGAAAACCAAGCTGTTTCCGCTGTTGCTGATGAGCTTGTCGGTAACGAAATCGCCGTCTCCGATGATCACCACTCGGCCCTCCGGTTTGTTTTCGCGAGCCAACGTGACCGCCGCAACCAGGTTCAGCGACTGCTTCTCCTCGCCTTGCTCTCGCGCAAAATCCCCGTCCAAGTCTCGCCAGAAATCGCTCGCGGTGCGTACCGGAAAGGTAACCTTCGGTTTGATCGAGAGATTCGAATCAGCGCGTCGTGCGACCGCCGCCCCGCGCGCGAAGACCGAGGCAACCTCGCTGCGATGACGATTCACCGTGGTGACGATAGGATGCGACGAATAGTTGTTCGTATAAACGACCGTCTGATCGCTCTGCTGCGACCTGCTTCTGACGAAGTGCTTCTCGCTCGTAACAACCCCGGGCAAAAGCTGGATATCGAGGCCCTTGAGCAGAGGTTCGAGCCCGACGTCCATGTCTGAATCGAGCATGAGCAGCAGCCTCCCGCCGTTTTGCACGTACGATAGCAGGGTCTCGGCCTCTTCGCGCATGAATTTTTCCCGCGGTCCAATAATGGCAACCGCGCTCGCCTCATCCGGAACCGCCGAGCTCAGCCCTTGCGCGACGCCCAGGTTGCTTACTCGAATATTCAAGCGCTTGAGCAGAGTCTCCATTCCCTTGGTTAACTCTCCGGGGGTGCTTTCATCCACGTCGCTGTTGCGTTCCCCGTGTCCCACGGTGAGCTGGAGCGAATATTTGGGCCGGTTCAACTTACGAAAATGTTGTTGAAACAGAGCGTCCAGTGTCTTGAGCTTGCCGCGCGCCCCGGTCAGCTCGAGTCCTATTTCAAAGGATTCGCCCTTTTCCTCTTCCCCCTCGCCGCGCAACAACAATACGTACCCGTTGTCGCGAATGCGGTTTTTGCGCGTGAGCTCGGGTGCCATGGCGTAGTCGATGACGTCGAGCTTGATGTGTTTAGACGCCTTGCCGAGGAGGCTGAAGTAAGGCTTGATCTGATTCAAGACGTCATCGCTGCGGCGATAGAACAAGATGATCCTCACGGGTCGGTCCAAGCGTCGTACCAGTCTCAGCGTGCCGTCGCTCGGCTGCGTGGTCCTAAAGTAGGAAACATCGCGCCGTATGTCTCGCTCCTTGGCCACGTAATTCACGCAGAAGAGAAAGATCAAGGCGAATCCCAAGGTTAGGCCCGCGTACAACGCGGTTTTCACGCGCCTCAGCTCTACCGATTCGGCTAGCGGCATTCGGTTATAGACCAACTCCATGAATAAAAGGGCGCAGAGCGAAACGGCCAGCAAGCAGGTCCAACCGAGTAAAAGCACGGTTTGCGCGCTGTCCGCCGCGTCGTCAACGACCGCGAAAAGCTCGAGCGCCGATTCGCCGGAGAAGGCGTAGAGCAAAAGGGCCAACGCCACGCCGCCGTTGGCGGTCAATAGGAGCGTCTCCGCTTTTCGCATCTCCGAATCCGATCTCAACAGACCTCGGATACGCAATCCCAAAGAAAGCACGAACACGAGCACGCCGGCAAAGCTTAAAGCCTGTCGCGCCGTGCCCTCGCCGAACACCCGCTCGCCTACCAACAAGATGATTAACGAAAGCGCGAGCAACGCGCTCGGAAATAGTCCCGTGGTTTTCTGGTTTGCGCTCATTGCCACCTCTGACTCTGAAGCGTCCGAATCGAGACCAGTAAAGCGACGAGCAACGCGCTCGGAAGTAGTCCCGTGGTTTTCTGGTTTGCTCTCATTGCCACCTCTGACTCTGAAGCGTCCGAATCGAAACCAGTAGAGCGAAATAGATGATCGATAGGTAGTAAACGATGTCGCTGAGCTGCACCAACCCGCGCATAAAGGGAAAGAAATGTTTTTCGTAGAGAGAAAAATAGGCGATCAGCGAGCCGAGGGGAGGGTCGACCACGCGGGCGAGAGGCCAGCAGAGGAAAAGCAGGAAGATAAAAACCGCGGCGAGAATCCCGGCGACGAGCTGACTGCGCGAGAGAGACGAACCGAGCGTTCCGAGCGCGAGCGTGGCGGCTCCCACCAATATCAGGCCGAAGTAGCCGCCCGCGATATGCCCGAAAGAGACCTTACCGTTAACGAAAATCAGCGCCGGCAGGTATAGACTCATCAAAATAAGCAGGCTCAAGACGACCAGCGCCGAAATGAACTTACCGATCACCATCTGGCTTTCACGCACCGGCGCGGTGAAAAGCAAGACGATGGTTCCCGACTGCCGTTCCTCGGCAAAAAGACGCATCGCCAAAAGAACCGCCGCCACGGTGGTGGTGCCGCTCGCGTCCCGTAAAAAGTCCTGCAACACCTCGGATGAAAGCTTCGCGGACCCCGAGAGCGCGCGCGTATTAAACAACAAGCCGTTCACCAAAAGCGTGGCCGCCGCGATCAGATAGCCGCTCGGGGTTCGGATATACCCCGCGAGCTCACGTTGAATGACTAGCACGATGTTTCCCACAACCGGTTCTCCTATTCGGACTGAAGCGACGCCGGCGACGGGGGGCTTGACGAGCCCACGGCTAACGCGCTCAGCCTGACGAAAATAGACTCCAACCCGGTGGTTTCCGCTTTCATGCTTAACAAGCCTAAACCGGCGTTGACCACGGCGCGACTGAGCTGTTCGCGCGCCGCCTCCGGAACCTGCAAACGCACAAACAGGATCTCCGAATCGCCCTTTTCGATCGAGAGATGGGTTAGCGTGTTCGGAGAGAGCGACGCCAACGCGCTTCGCAGGGTCGCCTCGCTTCCGCGCACCTCCAGGTCGATTCTCCGGCTCGCACCGTAGCGCTGTTCGAGCTCTTGCTCGGTGCCTTCCGCGGCGATTCGCCCATCTTGCATCATCAATATGCGGTCACAGGTGTGTTCTATTTCGGATAGGATGTGAGTGCTGAGCAAGATGGTATGCTCGCCTCGCAGCTCTCCAATCATCTTTCTCATCTCCACGATCTGAACCGGGTCCAAACCTTGGATAGGTTCGTCAAGGATCAGAAGCCGAGGACTATGGACGATCGCTTGCGCGATGCCGACGCGTTGCTTATAGCCGTAAGAAAGGGTGCCAATGGTCGAGTCTTCTACCTTTTCGAGATCGCAGATCTCGAGCACCTGTCTGGTGCGCTCGTTGGTCTGCGCTCGGCTGAGACCGCGAATCCGCCCCGCGAATTCGATATATTCGCGCGTAGTCATTTCCGGATAGAGCGGCGGCACTTCCGGCAAATAGCCGACAAAGCGACGAATCTCGTGCGAATCGTCCACAACGTCAAATCCACTGATGGTCACCCTGCCGGAGGTGGGTAACAAAAGACAGCTCAGAAGTTGAAGCACGGTCGACTTTCCAGCACCGTTCAGCCCGAGAAAACCGACGCACTCACCCTGTTTGACCTCAAACGAGAGGTTCTCGACCGCGCGTACAGAACCGTAATATTTTGAAACATTTTTAACGGAAATCATGATTCTGAGTGATTGGCTACCAGTAAAGGCCTTTCTGTCAATTAACCTTAACGTTGCAAAAAATCCGTCGGCGTAAAGCGCTTCGCTCGCGAAAAATAGCGCGGACTAAGGGTGTGCTCACTTTTTTTGGACCTCACTTAGGGTGCACTAAGCTGCGGCCCAAAAAAAGTTCCGCGCACCCTTATTTCATC
>JAFGIB010000325.1 GCA_016929805.1 Deltaproteobacteria bacterium
AAGCTGCGGTCCAAAAAAAGTTCCGCGCGCCCTTATTTCATCGCTTTTTTCGCGTTTCCGCTCAACGTTTTTTGCAACGTTAAGGTATACACGGGCTCATTCGGTCTTGCGTAAAGCCATTAGCCACAGATGGAAGGAGACCAAGTGCGTGTTCAACATCTCGCTCAAGACCAATGCTTCGTCGATCGTATACCTTCCCGCGATGAATTCGCTTAGCTCCGCTTGAGCGGTTAACGGTTGAAAAACATCTATCAATCGGTCGAGCTCTTGGCTCGAAATCGTTTTAGTCTTTTGCTCATCCGCGAGGCCGCTCCCGGGCCCGGTTTCTATGGAAGCGGGCCGCCAGCTAAATCTATGCCTCGAAGACGAGAGGTGTTTTCTTAGCGCGGTCCGTCCGCGGCGTTTGTTGCCCCAGATATGGAGCAGATCGAGCATGGCGGTCAGCATCACGTCTTTCTTGTCCGATTCGATTCTCGGAAGGACCTCGCGCAGGTCCCGGTTGACTAGAACGACCCGTCGTTTGAACTTGCCGACGCCCTCGATGGCAGCCGCCACGACTTCAGACCAGAACTTCGCCTGTACGATGCTGGGTACGAGCAGCGCGTTTCCGATGGGCGAAAATAGCGCCGCTAGCGGCCACGCGATCAGGCTGCGAAAGAAGTTGCCCCTGGCCACCTCCGGGTCGAAGCGCCTTAGGGTGTTGTGGCTGAAAATATAGGTCCCATTGGCTACGCAGATGAATAGATATTTGGCGATTTCGTAGAGCGGTCCGGTTTGCTCCCAGGGCCACGCGAGGTCAAAACCGTAGCGCACGACTCCGAGCAACGGAACCGAAAATCCGGTCCAGAACAGAGACTGGCTCGCATTGTCCAGGTTGATATTTCTTACCCGCCACTCCTTGGGGTTGAAGCCCGACCCGGATATCAAATCGACGAATATATTTCTTAAAAGAGTGAGACCGAACCAGACAAACGCGAAAACCGCGCCGATCCATAGGTAAGCCGGTAGCAGCCCGATCCCGACGTAGATGAGGCTTTTCAAGAAGCGGTTCAGGTAGCGCCAGAACCTCAGCGGTCCGATCGGATCGCGCGTCTCCTCGTCTCCGACGAGGTTGAGCCGCGGCTCGCTCTTTCTTCCCACCGAATAGATTTCGTCCGATGCGGCGCCGACCGAGTCGTCGGCGAGCCTTCGGCCTTGCGAGAGCACCAGTGTAGAGACCTCGTTCGGAAGCCGATAGTGCGAATCGACGAAGCCCTTTCTCGATTCGGGCGAAATACTGGATTTCTTGATAAACCCCATGCCCGGGATGCGAGGCTCGCGACCGGTCGAATCGCTTCCGATTACCGGTATCAGCGGCTTAACGTGAAGCGCCTCAAGGGCCCGCTGCGCCGAAAGGGGTTCGACGCCGTCGATCGCGTTTATGTTTAAAAAGGTTTGCAGCTCCTTGAGCGAACCGTTGTTGACGATATCCACGAAATGACAGAGCTTCAACGTATCCTGCGGATTGCGCCGCATGCTGTCGTACATGTTTAATAGCTCGATCTGATCGATGCTCGCGTGATGCCGGAGGACGAAATGGACCATCTCTTTCAGCCCCTGATTTAAGGGATGGATGAAAACCAGGGTGCCGTCTAACGACTTGAGGATGCGAAAGATCTCGTCCGGCTCGGAAATGGAAGAATCGTAATCTCGGATGTTTTTTTGGGGGAAAAAGCTGTTTTTTAGATCTTCCGGGTTGAGCGATACAAAGCTTTCTCGGGTCTTTCGATACAGCTCCTCGATTCGCTCCAGCTCCCATTCGCCGCATCGATTTAAGCGCGCCATGGTCGCGCAAACCTCGCGCTGCGTTTTTAAGGCGATCACGCGTCTTCTCAGAACCTCCTTGAGTTTTCTGTACAATAGCTCGCTCAGATGGTTCCTTGAAAACTGTCCGAAAGAGACGATTTCCTGTAGATCGTTTAGCAGTAACGGCGGCATGGCGAAGACGCTGCCCTCCGTGTAGCCCTGATTGAGATCGATTAGATCGGTGTAATTGAATTCCTGCAGGATCGTGGTGATCGTCGATTGCCTGCGAGCCCGGTTTTCCTCCAGCGCTTGAAAGAACGGCGCCAGCGTCTCGCGATTCGCTTCGAGAAACCCAAAAAATCCTTCCGGCGTGTCCGCGGGTGGAATGAAGACAAAGTGCTTGCGACGCGTGGCTTTGCCCACGGAGAACTCGATGCCCATCGAGACCCTGATGCCGAGGATCTCTCCCGCCTTCAAGCCTTCGTAGATCGTGTTTTTATTGCTCGCGTCAAAATGCACCAGCGTGAGCCTGGACAACCCCTTGATGAATGCGTCCAGAATGACTTGGCTCGGCGTTTTGCGGCCTTCCGAGAGGTTGTCATGCACGTGCGAATCCCAGGCGAGGTCGAGATCTCGGAAGCGATGCCCCTTGTCAGGGACCTCGGGCAGCCCGAGCTCTTTCAGAAAACGGCGGATCACCGTCTCCTGCCCGTAGGAAGCCAGCGAAAAATCGGCGATCGCCTCCATTTGCCTGCGCGGGTCATCCTTCGCCTTGGCCGCTCGTTTCATCAGCTCGATCTGTACGCGCGCGGTATTGAGCGGCATCGCGATGGTCTTGGCGTGAAGCGCGAGGTCGACGAGGGTGGTCAGCGCGTGTAGCCGCTTTTCGAAATCGTCCTCCGCCGCCGCTTGCGTGATCTGTAGATAGCATTCGGCGATGCCGATGCGCCGCTTGCGCAGCGAACGCCGGAATCCGCCGGGGTGCGAAAGCAGGTCAGGGGTGATGGTGTCGACGTCTTCCGCCTTGCGGTTGAGCTGTCGAGCCGCGCTGCGAATCGCGCCGTCGAAGCTAAGTAGATCAACCGCCGAGCGTAGCAAGCCTTTGGAGCGGGGGGCGAATTCCGAATCCATATACTGTAATTATTATACATTATTCGTTCGTGGTGGCACAAAAGGGAACGTATACATATTGAAAATCAGCGAATTCGAGCTCGGCGTAAGCGCCGCTTTTACCGATACACCTCCGTGTCGGCGTGAGCGCGAGCGGTTTCGGCGAACGCGCTGTCCAGAAAAGTCCCCAAAAACCGTACGAGGCAGTCGAAGAAACTTCCGCGTGTTACCAAGGCTTATCGCGGCATTCGGATTTTTACGACGCACCGGTGCCGCTCCCCTGTCAAGTCCCTTGCGGGCGCCGTTACGTTCGATATCGTGCTCATCCCTGAAGTGAAACGGGCCGGACGACGATGTCGGAGAAAAGAGAAGGATACCGTGATCTGATTATCGTTCCGGGACACGCGTTCCACGTAGGGCCGACTTATAAACAGGTCATAGACCGCGCGCACGGGCTCGGCTTTATAGTGTTTTTGCGATGAGCGGCAGGCTGATAAGCAACGGGGCCATGCTCCAGAGAGAGAATGGCCCCGCTTACTAGACTAATGATATCCGTAACAAGTAAAGTCGCCGAGTATGCCGTTATTCTATTACTCTTGAATAACGAGCCGGCGCCTTAGACCTCCGCACTAATACCAGCGGCAATCACAGGGTCGGGCTTGGTATTCAAAATAGCGTACCGTGCGAGCGGTGCCGTATAACCCGTCGTTGCCATTTCCTCCATCGACGACCGCAACCTGATCGACCGTCCCGGAACAGACCAAATCGTTGCCGTCTTCCGCGTATAGCTCACCGTCCCGAACCGGAAGATAAGGACTACTTCCCACGAATCTCATTTTGTCATTTCCCGTTCCGGCCCAGGCTCGTGGTTGCCAATTTTGTCCATTGATCACAGTATCGTTTCCGGTACCGCCCCAAATGTCTGTGCTGTCTCCTCCCTCAACCCGGTCGTCACCTCCTTGACCTAGTAACTGTCCGTAGTACTGCCCTCTAACGATCGGTCCTAGGGAATATCCGCACAAATTTACAGTCGCCGGTGCAACAACCTCATTGACCCATGTACCCATGCCGCCGTCAGTATATTTATAGTTGTCGAATAGACCGTTCATATCTCCAATCTGGTAAAATCGGCATTGTTGCGTATCTATTCTAATTACACCGATATACTGTCCCCAAGGGCTTATCTGTCCGACGAAGGTATTCGTCTGTACCGTCGGCCACGGATTAGAAATAGATCTCAGAGCGGACGCGGTGCTTATTCGTACAAAGGGCGCCGACAACGCGACCAGTGCGACAAGAAGGCATAGTTTTGTTTGTTTATTCATCTATTATTCTCCTTTTTTGGTTGTTATTTTACGCGTTATTATTAGATTTTAAGCTGTCGTATACTATCAAAGCGAGCCCCGGGGGTTTCTTTTGGACTTCTCGGTATGCCTTCGGCAATCAAGCCTCTAGATCCGATAAAAGCTAAAGATCCCCAAGACAAGCCTTTTGTAAGCTCTCTTATGTGCGCTATGCGGTTTCAATGTTAACACCAGCTATTGAAGTACGGATTCCGTCGAGTTATCGGGAGGCGGTCCCAACTTTTGATTCGCCACGATTTCGTCGATTACGGTATCAGCCGTTCTTTCTTTTTGCTCGTTGGTTTCCGAAGATGTTTGCGAGGCAAAAGCAGCTTGCGTGGAATCGGGTTTTATTCCGCTTATACGTCCTAAGATGTACGGATTAGAGGTTCCCGTTTCTACGGCGTGAATACCTTCGGTCTTTGCTAATCCGCTGATACGCCAGGCGTCCAGAGCGCTGATCAATACCGCGTCCTCTCGGCTCCGGCGTTGTATTACGCAATCGATACCCTCCGACGTCATGACCCCGGGTATGTAATGGGCGGTACGTAACAACGCCAGCAAACGCGCGTCTTTGATATCATCGCGACAAAGATTCCGTTCGATCTCTTCTGATACATCTTCTATTATCTCCGGTGATGCGAGAACGATCGAGGCGGCCAGTCCTCGAATGTAGTCGTAACGTTGGTTCGCGATGCTCTCTGCCGACAGGCCGTATTCTTCTAAGTCCAGATAAGGCTCGATGTCGTCCCATATTAAACCGACAAAACTTCTTGCCTGCTCTTTGCGATAGTTGTTTTCAGCGGAATTTTCACGCTTCTCGGCGGGCGGGTCCCGAAAAGGGGGTAACAACCGCGGATTAATGGTCGAACTACCGAAAAGTTGCGAAATCGGGCTTTTCGCGAACGCTTTGTTCTGGTCAATCGCTTTCGTCACGTCGCTTGCGCTCAATAGCGGTATAGACGGTGAAGACCAACGGCCTAAAAGAAAAAATCCTAAAGCTGTAATCGAAATTAGTAAACCCGTTCTTCTTAAGAATGAATAAAGCGCCTCGGTCTTGCTATAGCGAATATTGCGACTATCCATTATCACCTCCCGGCTTGTAGCCCTTGCGCTTAAGCGATGTTTAATAGAATCAAGCCAAATACGTAATAGAAGATAAGAGAAAAGAAACGGTTATTAATGAGAATAAATCTAAGTAACCGCGTCGAGTTAGAATCCAAGCAAGTTTTGTGCCTGGAGATAAATAGAACCGACGAGACAAGAAAACCGAAATGGGTTGCTGATTTTCGCGGAAATGGACACGAGTTACGAACGAGCCGCGCGAGACTAACTTGGATTGGATAGCGTATGGTCGGGCGAATATTGCCTTTGGGGCGGAAGTTGCCCGGTCAATATTCGCTCCGATATCAGCGCGTACGCGCATCGTTTGATCTGTCTACGCGATCCCGCGGCAACCACGCGTGCGTTGGAAAGCGCGAGACGGAAGATTAGCCGACTTCAACCGAGCGTAGGAGGACGGCGCCGTGAGCTACCGACGGAAAAGAGTCGGCCGTCTGCATACACCTTAACGTTGCAAAAAATCCGTCGGCGTAACGCGCTTCGCTCGCGAAAAATAGCGCGAACTAAGGGCGTGCTCACTTTTTTATTGGACGTCACTTAGGGTGCACTAAGCCGCTGTCCAAAAAAAGTTCCGCGCGCCCTTATTTCATCGCTTCTTTCGCGTTTCCGCTCGACGTTTTTTGCAACGTTAAGGTACAGACAGAGACCCATTCTTAGACGCTTTCGCGTGTCGCGAGAAACGCCGGGAGCGAAGACATTCCGGAATCATTAGAGCGGCGAGCATCCGCGGTTTCCGCGTCGCCGCGCGCGCTATCGTTCGTTGCTCACGAATAGAGACCGCGACTTGATAGCGAAATGCCCAAAATTCTGTTCTTGTCCGAAGCGCTCAACGTCTGACGCGTTCTACAGACGAACAGACACTTTTGCCTCGCGGCCCTTTTATAGACGACTTTCTCGTGTATACTCGCCCCTTAAGAATCCGTCGAAAACCTAGGCGACCAAAATTCGGAGTTTAAACCATGAAGATCGGACCATTCGTCGATAAAAAGAGTCGAAAACTCAATGTATGGGTTGCGGCGTCGTTTACCTGTGCAATCGCTTTGATCGCGGTTCAGCCCGTTCACGCGCAACGGGATAGTAGCGACCAGTCCGCGACCATGATGGATACTAGTTACAATCTTAAGTTCATGTTGGGCTTGGCGGGGGAAGCGGAGATCGAAGGCGAGGTGGACGGGCTTCCCGGGGGAGCAAGCGTGGATGACGATTTGGAGCCCACCCTCGGCGGCGGGTTCGAGGTCGACTTTCCGCTGCATGAGTACTTTCTGCTCGGCGGAATGTTTTCGTTTCACGCGTGGATTACGGACACCGGTGACGACCTCGATATTGACCGCAATTATTTGCTTGACTTCTCTTTGGTCCCCAAGGGCCGATACCCTTTTAAAGGGTCGCCGTTTGCGATATATCTCGGGTTACCGATAGGCTTTACCCTCGGTTTTTTCGACGAAGAGAATGCCGAGGCGGCTTTCCCGTTGTTAGGTTCTGCTGACGTCGATGTAGGTTTCGGCATGAACCTTAGCGTTCTCGTAGGGGCGCAGGTAAATCTCGCGAGCAGCTTTGGCTTGATGTTCGAGATCGGATACACCTACCGCTACTGTTCATACGATGGGGAGCTTACCGATCTCGGACTCAGCGGTGAAGCCGAGATCGAGACGGAGCAGCTGGCGCTTAATCTCGGATTCTATTTTATGTAAACAGCAAGCGAGGCAGCGGAGGCAGGCTTATACATGCTCGACGCTGCATTGCGCTCGATTCGTAAACAGAAGGTCGGTGTATCGGGGTTACCAGCCGAGTGCCTTGTGGCAACCGTTACACGCTTCGGGGAAAGGATTTTCGCTTAGACATCGGCTACGAAGCTGATCCGCCGCTTCGAGTCGTTGCAGCGCTTCCACGCTGAAATCCGCGGAAATGGCGGAATGGAACCCTTTCTCAGCGCGCAGGCGATCGATGAAAGGACGCACAAACTGTTTTCGGTCCGGACCCGTCAGGATCTCTTTCAAACCAGCGTGCTGCAGCCTGCCGTAACACGGCTGTTCGATTTCGTGTCTGCCCTTGTGTGACCAACGGGGCAAACGGCCTGAGATGGGAAGCAAGCCGTACACGCACGGTCCCACGCGCCCTTCCGCGGTCACAAAGGCGAATCGGAGCGGATCGAGCGCACAGGTGAGAAGCTCTTGGGATCGTAGAGCAGGACCGCGAAACCATATGCCTTGAGCCCGCGCCGCACGGTCGGCCGCCTCGAGATCTGCGGCCACCCCGTGCAGCAGGCCGCATTCGTCAAACGCCGCTTCCCTCAATAGATCAGACGAGGGTGTGCAATCGAGATGAATCACGAAGAGCTCGGCTACACCCGCCCGTGCCGCCATTTCTACGAGCTCGGGCAGATGACGGCTATTGTCACGCGTCAAAAGGTAGCTTAACTGCACCCGGGTAGCGCCCCGTTTCCGACCGGATGAGCTCGCGGTGGATAAGCGTATCAGCTCTGCGGTCGCTTCCAGTATCCGACCCAGCTTAGAACCGCCTCGCAAGCCCGCATGGACTTCGGGATTTCCCGCCACCGATACGGTGACAAGGTCTACGCTTTCCTCCACAATCCACCGCAGAGCCGACTCAAGGAGCACGCCGTTGGTCGTGATGCCTACGGAACAGCCGCTCTTCCTGCAATCCCGCACCATCGAGCGCAGGTCGGGGTGCAGTAGCGGCTCTCCCCAACCCTGCAGATGCACATGGTCAGCCATCGCCAAATCCGGCTTAAGGCGTGACCATAGACCAGCGGAAAGATCTGCGTCGCGCCAACGATCGCGGAGCACGGAGCGCGGACAGATCGCACAGCTGCCTGTACAGCGGCTCGTAACCTCTACTTGGAGCGCCCGAAGCGTTCTCCGTCTAAAGCGGCCGAACATGACAATGAACCGTTATAATCCGTATAGTCGGAGAATGCTAGCCTCGCCAAACTCGAGGCTAGCAACGCCAATTCGAGCGGGGATAAAACCGCGTAGGACGTACCTCTTGATAAAGCGGTTCTTGACAGCGGGAACTACTCCAGCCTGAATCCACCGACCGTGATGAATCCCCACGGGTCGTTCGGATCCAACTCGTTGTCGACAATTCTGATTTCGACGGTTCTACCCTGAAACTCCTCGATGTTCCAACGAACCGGAACCGTGATATCGAGACTATCGCGTCCGCGACTCGTCCGATACATTTCACCGTCATACCAGAGCTGAACTTGAGAGTAGCCGCCGACTGTATTGAACGAGAGCGAGGTGATTCCCGGGTCGACTCGGAATGACTGCGTGAGCATACCGAAATTACCACTACCGCTTCCTTCTATTCCGTAAGTCGTTATGCCCATCTCGGTAGGTAGTTGATAAAGATAGAACGCACCGTAGAGCAGATTCCAACCTGCCAGCCCTTCAGACCAATCGGGGTTTTGCAGAGCGTCGGGTGGATCCAACACGGGCTCGGGCGGCGAATAGCTCGCGCCCGGTAGACCGAGCACGCTCCTGATCAAGTGAACTTGATAGGGATTGTGAGTCGACAGCGTGTAAACGATCTCGTACAGGCCGGCTTGTTCATCGGCTTTAAACCACTGCGGGATCATCTGTGGCCCATATACTCCTCCCCACTCGCCTTCCCAATAGGCTAACGAAAGACCGTCGTCCTCGGTGACACACGGAAATACGGCCGTATCGAAACAAGCGGCCTGGTGCATATATTTTCCATATGGGTCGCTCCAATACAATACCGTTATCGGATCAGACCAAGGCCCGTAGGGCTTATCGGCCACTCGTAGGTGAACTCCCGCGGGCGCATTCTGCTCGAGATGGCAGTTATACGTCATGAAATACTTATTGAGCGCTTGGTTGTAGACAACGCTGCCTTCGCCGATGCAACTTTCGTCGAACAGACCGACGGCGATATCCTCGGTTCCCGGGGTAAAAATCGGCCCTTCGTCGGTGAGACCTTCGAAGTACTCCCAACGAGATAGATCCTCGATGCTATCGATGGGAACCCGGGCGAGATAGAGCGGACCCTGACGATAGGGGCCGGCGCCAAAAAGCCACACAACCTGCTCTTCGTGGTCGACGACGGGCGTTATCAGAGGGAACTTCGCCGAGTATTTGTCCCAGACGTAGTCCAGCACGCAAGCGCCTGAATCGGGACAAGGCCCGATTCGGCCCTCGGGAACTTTACCCAAAGCGATGCGTGTCTGGGTATAGTATTCCGCGTACCAACCGCTCGTAAAAAGGATATACTGATCGCCATTCGGAAGCACAATCGCTCCCTCCGGAACTTCCATCGCCCCGAGAGATATCGCCCCGGTCGGCGATGGCGCTATCTCAATCGGCGTCCACCAATTGGGATTAGCCGAGCTTATTCCGGAATAGAAGTTGACCATCGGCACCGCGTAAGGCTCGGGAGAGGCTTGATTCGCGTCGATCCATCCCACCGAATCCGAGGCCCACGGGCCGTAGGTATAAACCGGCACGGACTCATCGGATAGATTCCAAGTGTCTCCAAATAGAAAGTTGATGCGACCGTTCGCCTCATAAGAAACACCGAGATCCGTACCGAACATATTGCGCTCGAGATCCTGCTCGAGCGGCTGCCTCGACGGCCCGCTGAATTTACCCAGGTATTGCGTGTATAACGCCGTCAACCCATCCGCCATCTTCCGACAGGCGTGCGTAATCCCGTCACAAGACGTCGATGTTACGCATTCGGAGGTGTCGCTACAAGAGGTTCCGAGCGGGTACCGGCATTCGCCTAGGCTTTCATCGCACACGGTTGTAGTAAGGCACTCGCTCGAGGCGCTGCACGGGCTTCTCAAGCTCAAGCGGCATTGGTTCACGGCCGGATCGCAGGTCGCGTTCCCGCCACAGAACGCGGAATCGTCGCAACGACTACCAACTGATAATCGGCATTCGTCTGTCGAGGCGTCGCAGGTCGCGGTTTCGAGACAGTCGAGGTCGGATTCGCAATCTGAACCAACCGCCAGCCGGCAACGCGTGCCGAGCTGATCGCGGACGATCGAGAGATCAATATTGTTTATGATTCCGTCGTGATTGATATCGCACTCCGCTCGATAACGACGACTTCCTTCCCGCGCTCCCAGATACCGCCGGACCTTGGTCAGGTCGTTTATTCTCACTCGGTTGTCGCCGGTCACGTCGCCACACAGCGGCGCCGCGTCCGCTTCCGGACAACCGTCTTGGTCCTGATAGCCGTCGAAGTCCTCGGCCTGCTCAGGGCAGGCATCGAGGTCGTCGGTGATGCCATCGTTATCGCTGTCGAGTTCGGAAAGGCCGCCATCCGGTTCAGCACCCCCATCCTGAGCTTTAGCAGCGGGCACGTCTCCGATAATTATTGAATAGATAATAGAAGATAGCGCGTACAGCGCGCACAACCAAAAACGTACCGATCGTTTATACATAAAATAGTTCCTCCCGTCAATTATGTTGTTATTAGTCTAGCTAAAGTATTACGGCCGATGCGCAGAAATCCGCTTCGCACAACCGTATTCACATAATGCTTTCCTTCACAATCGAGATCGTCGTAATCAACCTCGGACAGTTACTCCCCGTCTTAGCTCGCGATCGACACTTGTCTCAACGCGAGAAAGCGTTCACATCTCACTATACATATTAATGAAAAGAAAACAAACAGATTCGTTCGATTTGAGCAAATTTTTTTCGCCGTGTTCGTCATTACAATAGGGGACAGATTCCTAACACTCTAATTGAGACGAGTAACCGTTACTTATGGTTCTATAAACCGTGACGAAGCTGGAGGTTGGGTTAGGACGTCTTATTTATATACAATCCTACCAATGAAGTGTCGCGTTTTCCGCCATACGCGATCGAATCGCAGAACGTTTTGGTCTAATTTTTTGCGGAAACACCACACGCAAAGCTTTGCGTAGCCGCTTTTGTATATTATTTATAAAGAAGATCCTTAATTTCAATATCCGGAGGCCTAGGGCTCGCGCAAAAATAATTTCACGTTTTTTTAGCGCCCAGCTCGGGGTCAAATGTTTTATCGACGATTGAGCGGAACCGCAGG
>JAFGIB010000326.1 GCA_016929805.1 Deltaproteobacteria bacterium
AAGCTGCGGTCCAAAAAAAAGTTCCGCGCGCCCTTATTTCATCGCTTTTTTCGCGTTTCCGCTCGACGTTTTTTGCAACGTTAAGGTTTATTTTCGACCTATAAACGACCCTTTTTTTGCGAAATTCGCGCGAAAAAAGCAGGACTTTTTGCTCGATTATATTTTTTGTACAGGACGACGTGTCGTTTCTACTATAGAAAATCTCGTTCGTCGCGCTATGGTTCTCGGTATTATGATATGCGAGTTCGATAGACCAACGCTTAAGGGTTTGCTTATTTTGGCCCTGGTCGTCTTATTCCAACCTACCGGCGGCCTGGCTCAGTTTCATCGCGCGACCGATCCCGTGGCGACGCCTCCTTACGCGCTCGTCACCCAGGAGGACGCTCTGGCGATCGATGTCAACCCCGCCGCCTTGGGTCTGTTACCCTCTTGGAGCCTCGCGTATCTTCATTCCCAGGTCGACCAACCCGACTCGTGGCTGCAAACCGGCGACGCTTTTTTCGCCGCGTCTCCCTTTTTCTTAGGGCTGGCTGGCGGGATCTCGCTACAGAGTATCCGGCCCGGCGAGGATGCTTATAGTCGATATAACCCGAACCGGGGCATGATGACCTTCGCCCTAGCGTTTGCCACCTCCTCGCAGTTCAGTTTCGGCGGCAACGAACGAGTCATCGTTTCCGGCAGCCCGTATATCGACAGTCTCGCGGTGACGGATTTAGGCGTTGCCTGGCGTCCCATCGGATGGTTGGGGATGTCGTTGGTGGGCCGTGATCTGTTCGCGACGCGAAGCGGCCACGGCACGCCCGGCCTAGACTTGGGACCCTCGGTATTGCTTTCGAGCTCTTTTCGGCCCTTTGGCACGCGGGATCTCACGCTGGATTTCACCGTTGTAATGGACGATGACCGCGATCTGGGAGGCCGCGCCGGAGTGACGGTGTTGGTTCCCTACGTCGGAAGCGCGTCGGCGATCGCGGAGGTTGAGCGGTTGGGCGACCGGGATGAAGCCTTGAGAATCATGGGGGGGCTGAACCTGAATTGGCAACAAGCAACGGTCTCGGGAGGCATCTTTGGTCCGGCCGAATTCGAGGGTGCCCCGGGTTGGTACGCGCTGGCGAGCCTGGGAGGCGTGGCACAATCCGGGCTGCCTTCCCAACGCTTTATCCTAAATATCGAAATCGGGGAATTATCTGCTGACGGCTTAGTCGCTTTAACCTTGACCATGGAGCGAGCGCTGCGCGATCCGAGAGTCGCGGGGGTGCTGCTGCAACCAAGTGGAACCGAGATGGGACTGGCGGACGCGCAAGAGATTCGAATGCTTGTGCAGACGCTGCGGGAGCAAGGTAAACCGGTGATGTGTTACCTGGATTCGGCTGACGGAGCGGAGTACTACTCGTGTGCTGGGGCGAATCGCTTGGTTATCGATCCAGCCGGCCAACTGCGCCTGCTCGGCAGCTCCATGCGCTTTTTGCTTTTCGGCGAAACGCTGCGAAAAATCGGCGTGCGCGCCGAGTACTTGCGTATTGGCGCATACAAGAGCGCTCCGGAGCAACTGAGTCAAAACGCGATGAGCGATCCGACACGTGAGCAAGCCGAGCAGCTTTTAGAAGAGGTTTACCGCCGAGTGGTGGCGGATCTCGCTTCCGATCTCAAGGTCAGCGAAGCGCGCGTGGTGGAGATTATCGATTCGGGCCCGCATCTCTCGCCGCAGGCGGTCGCCGATCGATTGGTGTTTCAAGCGCAAGATCAGTATGAGATGGATTCTACCGTGCGCGAAACTCTCGGTGACTATTCAATGCAAACCGCGATTAGGGACGAGGCGCCGAGACGATGGGGGTTGAATCAACGCGTTGGTATAATACTGGTGGAGGGAACGATTATCGACGGCAAGAGCATCGATATTCCTTTTTTCAACGTTCATTTCAGCGGGGGCCAGACGATCGCGAAGTTACTCGACTCGATGGCCGCCGATCCCTCCATCGCCGCGATTGTGCTACGGGTAGACTCGCCCGGCGGAGCGGCCATGGCGTCGGACCAGATTTGGAGAGCGGTTCGCCGCGCGCGTCAACGTAAGCCCGTGATCGCTTCCATGGGTGGCGTGGCGGCAAGCGGTGGATACTATATCGCTTGCGCCGCCGACGAAATCTGGGCCGATCCATCGACCGTAACCGGATCGATAGGGATTTTTTACGGCAAATTCGATATCGAAGAGCTGTCGAAGAAATTGGGGATAGGCGTCGAGTTCTTTCGACGGGGAAAAATGGCCGGCGGGGATACGATTTGGCAACCGTGGACCGCGGAGCAACGGGCCGCATTGGCGGACCGAATCCGCACCGCGTACCGCCTATTTCTCAAGCGCGTCTCGGACGCCCGAGGCGTCTCGCTTGAGGAAATCGACAGGCTCGCGCGAGGTCAGGTTTATAGCGGGCAGAGCGCTCTAAAAAACGGCTTGGTGGACCGTTTAGGCGGTCTTTTCTCTGCTATCGCTCGGGCTCGGCAGCTCGCTCAGGTCGCGCCGGATACGGAAGTTGTGGTTGTGCCCGAACGTAAATTGAACGTATTCGATTTAATTCTAACCCAGACCATGCGCGGCTCAGAGCGAACAGACCTAGAGGGTAATCTCTCGGATCTACGCGATTTGCCTCAAGAGATCGTCTCCGCTATTCGGTTGATCGCAACGGTATATCAAGTGGGAGCGGATCAGCCGCTCGCGCTGATGCCTTATATTTTCGAATTTCAATAGAAGCATCGGCCCGGTTCGCTCGAAATAAAAAAATCCCGAGCTGGCCGCTGTCTTCGATCTATGCAATACTTTGGGATAAGCGCAAACGGTCTTTTGGGCGGTAACGGCGGTACGGATTGAGCGGGAGAGGATAATATGGTTCGGATAACGGCACTCGAAAACAAGCTCGTAAGCGCGTTCGTATTCGCAATATTTATGCTAGGCCTACTCGTTTGGCCTGTCCGTGCTTCCGTGATCATGCGGTTCGAGCTCGAGCAGCTAGTCGCGAGATCGGACGTGATAGTGGTTGCGACCACCTTGGGGTGGAAATCGCGATGGGGCGCGCGCAAGCGCATCTTGACCGATGTCACGTTACGCGTGGATGAATCTATTAAAGGTAAGTATCAGCCGAGCGATGTTTTGGTCGTGACGCGATTAGGAGGCGAGATCGACGGTCTAGGCATGCGCGTCGCGGGTGAGGCGGCTTTTTATAAAGACAAGAAAGCTTTGGTTTTTCTACGCGAGATACCCGCGTCGGGTGAATTGCGCGTGGTCGGCATGTCTCAGGGCGTCTATCATTTCAACGAAGCACAAGGGCAGATAGTAGTCGCTCCGGACGAATCTGACTCGGCGTTGGTCGAACGCGATAGCGATGGAAAATTACAGAGCGCGCTGTCGACGCGAACCGAACCGTCACCAGCAAACGATGTGCTGGAGGAAGTCCGCAGATTGGTGTTGAAGTCGCATGACAAGTAAGAATTTCATTCATCTAATAAATTCCGCGGTGAGAACAGCGGCCTTTTTCGCTTTGATCTGGATTCTCGCTTTCAACGCGAACCTCGCACGCGCGTATTGCCGTTTGACGACCGATTCGGATAACTCCGGAGAGTGCGTGAGCACGGGCATTCCGCTTTATTGGAAGTGCGGTAACATCAGCTACGCGGTTTGTCCGCGAGAAATCGAAGACCCCCCGTTCGAGCTTGTGATCGATGCTGTCGAGGATTCGTTTGAATCCTGGGCGAAAGTTCGATGTGACGGGGAACGACTCGGTTTCGAGTTCTTGCGCGATGCGAATCCCGAGGGTTGTGATCGGCATTGGCTGCTGAGGGACGATCCCAATACCGATTTCAGCCGCTATGAGAACTTAATAGTTTTTGTTTCGGATTGGGAGGACTTCGATTACGAGGAGCGAGCATTTGCCCTGACCTCGGTTTGGCACGATACGGAGACCGGCGAAATCGTCGGAGCCGATATCGAGTTGAACGAAACCATCGGAGAATTCGGCGTATGCGGTGTAAGTCCTAAAAGGTGTCGCGACGTGGCCGATATTCAAAACGTGGTTACTCATGAGATCGGTCATATGCTCGGATTAGGACATACCGGCGAGGAATCGGCGGTGATGTACCCTGACTCCGTTTTGGGTGATATAAAGAAGAGAACGCTGAAGTCGGATGATATCGCCGGTATTTGCTCCATCTATTCGGACGACCCTGTTACGTATTGCTCCGAGTACAGCAAAACCCGAGCGAACTGCAGCGTTAGTGGATTGGGAAGCATGGATAAGAGCGCGATTTATTACCTCTTTTTATCGCCGTTGATGCTGTTTCTGTTCATTTATCGGAGGTTTGTTTAGCTCGCGCAACGCGCTTTCGAAGAATGAGCGAATGGAACACGCGGCATTATCATGGGTAGAAGGCGTGGTTCCGTCGTCTTGCTTTGACGGACTTAAGATCTAGACCCACTTCAGGTTGAACAGATTCTTCTGGCGCCCATATTCGGGCCAGGTTCGTATCGAGCTGGTTTCGCGAAACCGCAGTAA
>JAFGIB010000327.1 GCA_016929805.1 Deltaproteobacteria bacterium
AAGCTGCGGTCCAAAAAAAAGTTCCGCGCGCCCTTATTTCATCGCTTTTTTCGCGTTTCCGCTCGACGTTTTTTGCAACGTTAAGGTCTACTTCGACGAAGGACTACTCCGAGAGTAATTCGAGGAGAAATTAACCGCAGATAGTCCGATAACACCGCGAAGTCACTACGTTTTCAAACCGATCGGCGCTCTAGGTGAGGCGCTGATTTCGTCCCTGTCAAACGCCATCCACGCCGGTTGTAGTGAAAAAATCGCGGTTTGCGGCGAAACGCCGCGTAATCATGATGCTTATAGTCTGATGGGCCCTCTACATGAGGACGGAGAAGCCTCGGTTTGCTCTTTCAATTTCGTCGAAAACGGAGTGATATACCGTACTCATGAAAAGCTAAAGAGTTCGCGTTTTAACGATAAACGAAGGGACTGCAATGGCTGAAATCCGCTTTTTTATCTCGATCTGTTGTGGATTTGTTCTGACAGCGGCGTTCTTGACGCCGGATCAGGCCTACGCGTGCACCTGCGATGATCAGACTCTCGAAGAAGCCATCAAAGAGAGCGATGCGATATTTGAGGGCCTTGTGGTCCGAATTCAGACCAAAGAAAAGAGCGACCCCGCATCGACGAGCGAGGACATCGTTCGTTTTCGGGTCGTCCGAAGTTGGAAAGGCGTACGCGAGGAGCAACTCGTTCTTCGTGCCGCCAGGAGCGAGACCGGTTGCGGTTGCGAGTTTCGCGATCATCAAGGCTATCTCGTCTACGCCATTTCCGATGGCTCTGGATTACGGGTAGAACCATGTAGCCGGACAAAATCCATCGAACAAGCTGACGAAGATCTGAATGTGCTAGGTATCGGCGAAGTACCGGTTTCCCCAAAGCTCACCCGGGAGGAAAAGCAGGTCGTAAAAACGCCGCAGCCGCCTAGCGAGCAAGCGGGTTGCGCGAGCTGCATGGTGACAAAGGATCACGCGAGGTATCAAGGCGCGTTCATCGTCTTTCTGATTCTTATTTTTGCCTATCGCATCCAAAGACGTTCGTAACCTACAACTATGCAGAAACGCATGGATAGCGAGAAAAAAAATCGGTCTCGCTATACCGGCGGGTATAGCGCCGGGCGCGACTAAAAGAAAGTTGTTTATGCGCGAGCCCTAAGTTTAAGCTTGAGCACAGCGCTCTATCGCTTCGATCCGCTTGAGGACGGGGGGGTGCGAATAGTTTATGAAAACCAAGAAAGGATGGGGGGTCAAGTTACTTAAGTTGTTTATTGAAAGAGTCTTCAGGGCGCGGATCAACTGCTGCTTATGGCCGGTCGTCGCCGCGGCGAAACGATCGGCCTGATATTCGTGATAGCGGGAAAACGCGTTCATGAATATGGACAAGACAAAGGAAATCGGAGAATACAGAATTCCGAAAAACACCAACCCCGCATAGACCGACATCTCTTCCATCATAAACGCCTCAAATATCGCTCGACTGTCGAGAATCAGCGAAAACAGATAAAAGACGACTCCGTACTGCGCTACGCTCAGCATAATGCGAATCAGTATATGCCTTTTTTTGTAGTGTCCGATTTCATGAGCTAAAATCGCCACAAGCTCCGCGACCGAATGCTTTTCGATTAGGTTATCAAACAACGCGATGCGCTTGTTTTTGCCAAAGCCCGTGAAAAACGCGTTGGATTTGGCCGACCTTTTCGATCCGTCCATAACGTAGATGTTGCTCAACGGAAAGGCGACCGACGCGGCGTAGTCGAAAATGGCGCTACGCAGCTCTCCGCTCTGAAGCGGGGTAAATTTGTTAAAAAGCGGTAGAATCCAACTAGGTGCGATAAAGCTAATCAGCAGCGTGAAGAGCGTCATTGCACCCCAAGCATAAAGCCAGGCCAACGCTCCCGCCCAAAGAAAAAAAGCCATGATCGCCGTAAGCACGCTTCCGCCGATAAGCGCTATGAGAGCCAGCCCTTTTATTCTGTCTAGTATGAATGTTCGCATATCGGTCTTGTTAAACCCAAAGCGTTCTTCGATGACAAAGGTCGCGTACGCGTCGAACGGCAGCGTCAAAACCGCATTGGCGAAAGCGAGTAAACCTATATAAATAAGCCCGTTCGCCAACTCCGGCAGCCCAAAACCGCGAACGATGACATCGAGCGCGTTGAACCCTCCGAGAAACCAGAAGGACAACAGCACGATCACCGCGGAAATCGAATGGACGAAGTCGAAGCGCGTCGTGGTCCGGGTGTACATCTGCGATCGCGCGTAGGTGGCGGGATCGTATACGCCGACGAACTCTTTCGGCAACTCGGCTTCGAGCGACCTTAAATTGAGTATCTTCGCGATGGTCTCAATTAGATAAACGAATAATAATGCCGCGACAAGCGCGATTGAATAGAGATTCATGTTTGAGCCTCGAATACGCGTCCTACTCGATGAATGAGATATTGTCGACGCCGAAACCCTCCGCGTTTAACTCGCTGTTCGAAGAAAAAACGAAGCGTACCAGGACATCGGAAAGACCCGCTGCGCCGACGAGCGGATGGCTCGCCAGCCGCCATTGCGCGGCGAGCCCGGAGCTTGCGCTCCAGCACTGGCCCTCCTCGTCGTTGTACCAGTTGCTTCCGGTGCCGAACGCGCCGACTTTTTCCCAATTTTGTCCGCCGTCAAAGGAGACCTCGAGCCAACCCTGATCGACCGACGGCTCGGTCTCGAAGATATGGTCGAAGCGGATAGTCGGATCAGCGGCGAAAGCGGAAAAGTCGATGCAGGGCGATACGAGGTAGCTTGTTTCATCGTTTCGATAATTGCCGAATCGATTGGTGATCCATGCCTTGCTGCCGCCCGCGGCGGCCGTGATGAAATCAATCGCCGCGCCCAACGGCGTGCCGTGTTGCCAACTGCTTCGTTCGCCCACCGTCCACCAGCCTCCGTCGTCGACTTCGAAGCCCTCCTCATATCCCAGGGCGATGACGCTCCGAATAACGCTGAAGTGAGCCTCCAGGGTTGAATTCGCGAGATCGACATCAGCATCAGCTTCAACCGTGAAGCGCAAGCGGTGGCTTCCAACAGTCGGCACGATCATGGGGGCGGCGAATTGATAGTCTTTAGATACTCCCGGGGAAATCGTTTCGGTCACGTTTTGTGTGACTGCCGGTTGATCGTCTAATTTGTATGACAGCTCGAAGTTCGATAGATCGCGATTGCCTCCGTTGGTCACCGATACGCTGACCGATATCGGTCCGTGGTTCTCGCAGATGGTTTGCGGAATCTCGAATCCGCTCAGTTGAGGATCGGCGAAAACGTGTAAGATCCGAACGTAGTCAACGCCCATGCCCGCCGTGTCCCCGTTGCTCTCAAGCGCGAAACGTAGTTGCACCGCCTCGCGGCCCGCGGCCCCGTCGAGGCGATGGTAGGCCGATTGCCAGTGATGCTCGAGATTCGCTTCTCCCGACCAACTTTCGCTTAGAGCGTCGTTATACCAATTGACGCCGCTCACGCTCGTGCCCAATTTATTCCACGACGTTCCACCGTCTAATGAAATCTCGCACCAGCCGCGGCCGTTGATCTCATAGTTGTGCTCGAATGCCAGTATCGGATCGGGGTCCGTGAGCTCATAATCCGAAAGGTCAAAACAGGGCGAGGTCAGATACGACATCTCGTTACGATTGCTCGCTCCCCACAGGTTCGTTACCCAAGCGTATCGCCCTTCGGCCGCGGCGCCGATGACATCGCCGATGGGAATACCCCACGCCCAGCTCGAGTTCTCTCCGGTAGCCGCCCACCCGCCGTCGTCGCTCTCGAACGATTGTTCGTACGGCCCGGTTCCGACGTTCATAAATGAATAAGAGAAAACGGTCAGCCCGTTATCGCTGAGATCGGAATCGCGCTCGGAGCCCGGTAGAACCTCCGCGGTGATTTGATGCATGCCCAACGATCGAAGATCCACGGTCTCGGAGAACGTATGGTCCGTCTGTTGCCCGGGCGCGAGGGGAGACGAAATCGTTTCCACCACTCGAGCGCCCTTATCTAGCGTATACGCCACATCAAAATCCGAAAGCGGTACGCTGGAATCGTTTCGCACGGTCAGCGTAACGGTTCCGGCCGACCTGTTGTCGCCGCAGCCCGAACCGGGCACATCCAGGGCGACCGCGCTCACGTCGAACAGAGTATCCACGATTCGGACATCGTCCAATGCAAAACCATCGCTGTGCGCTTCAGCATCGCTGAGTAAGAGAAAGCGAACGCGTACGCTGGAACTACCGGCGGCGCCGGTCATTAGGGTTTTGGCATAAAGCCATGCGTCCGACGTGTCGATAAAACTCTGACTCGCGTTATAAAAATTCCGGCTGAAGGCGCCGGCGGCCAAATGGTTCCAACTGTCGCCTCCGTCCAGAGACAACTCCAACCAGAGTTGGTCACCAGAGCCAAAATCGTAAATGCGATTGAAAAGCAGCACCGGATCGGCGGTCAATCCGCTCAAATCGAATAACGGAGAGGTCAAGGTCATCACCTGATCCGCCCCGTAGAAACCGGTCAGATCAGTCACCCAGGCGTATTGTCCAGACGCCGCGCCGACGATATCTCGGCCGCGCGGTTTTCCCCATTGCCAACCCGGCGCGTCGCCGCCGGCGGACCATCCGCCGTCGCCCGACTCAAAATCCTCGAAGTATAGGAACTTCGAACCGCAATAAAAACCGTCCTCCGGCACTGTTTCGTCGTTATCGTCGCAATCGGCGTCGCACCTGAACCCGTCTCCGTCGCGATCACCTAGGTCGAGGGTCGAGGGATCGCAGTCATCGTCCAGCGCGTTCCCGCAAATCTCGGTCGCGTCCGGATTAACCTCCGGGTCGTCGTCATCGCAGTCGACGTCGCAATCAAAGCCGTCGCCGTCTTTATCGAGTCGATCGAGCGTGCTCTCATCGCAATCGTCGTCGAGATCGTTTCCGCAGACCTCGGTGCGACCCGGATTTCGGCGCGGGTTGTCGTCGTCGCAGTCTTCAAGGCAATTATAGCCATCCCGATCGCGGTCATCGATGTCCAAGGTAACGGGGTTGCAGTCGTCATCGCGACCGTTGTCGCAGACCTCGACCACGCCGGGATTCACGCTCTCGTCTGAATCGTCACAGTCGTCCCCGCCACACTCGATGTCGCTAAATCCGTCGCCGTCTTCATCCGGGCAGCTCGGCCCGGTGTGATCCTCGGCGCTATCGGGGGGCGGCTCGACATCGGTTTCCGGACCGCCGTCCTCTTTTATCTCCTCTCGTTCGGCCATTTCCGAGTCCCAGGCGTCATCACCCGCATCGACGATCGGCTCGTCGGTGCTCGCGTCAAACCCCGCTTCCTCCGAGGTCGCATCGCCGGAGTCGCTCTGCTCGTTTGGACCGGATGAACTACAGCTTGTGAAATAACCGAGCGCCAGCAATAGCGCGATCCAGCCGAATCGGCTCTTGCCAAAACAACCATCAGGCGAACGGCGTCTCATCAAAACATGCTTTCGGCTTTGCGAATACCACATAGGTTAATCCTCAAATCCCGTTATCCGATGTGGCGTATCGTAAGAGGTCCATCGCCCGTCCGAGCTTCCTCCCCAACACCATACCTCGGCCGATGACGAACGAACGCAAACGTAGTTACCCGCCGCTCTTATCTCAACCGCGTCGATTCCGTCGATCGGAATTCGCGCGTGGTTCTGCCGATAGAGCGAGGCAACTTCGTCATCCGATTCGATTTGCGCGCCGATTCCGAGCGCGCCTCCTTCGTTGCTACCCCAGCAGAAGACCTCTCCGCTAGCGGTTCGCGCGCAACTAACTCCCGCGACCGTCTCAACCGCGACCGGGACCGATTCCTGCTCGGTTTCGTCCCAAATCCATTCGATACTCTGAGAAATCCAACTGCCGGCGGCCAGCTCGACGACATTCAACAACGCGCTATCAAAATCGGAATGGAGAACGGCCTGCGGGCTTTGCTCCCAACGACTGAAGCGACCGTTGCCCAATTGGCCGTAACCATTAGCCCCAAAGCAAAACGCGGTACCGTTCGGTCGGACTACGCACGCGTGGTTGGCCGCCGCGCCGATCCGAGCGGCGCGTTCGACGTCGAACAAGCGGCTCGGCTCGGCGCCGTAGGGCTCGACCGCTTCTCGATCGGGCTCGGAAAGCCCGGCCCCCATGTCGCCCCAACAAGTCAGCGCGCCCGAGGCTAGAATGGCACAGGTATAGAACTCGGCGCATTCTACCGCCAAGACGTCGCTGAGGTTCGAAACCTGAACGGGTCGGTTGCTGTCCTCGGTGGTGCCGTTTCCGAGTTGGCCGAAAGCGTTGTCGCCCCAACACCAGACAGTGCGGTCCTCACGTAGAGCGCACGTCGTATTGCCCGCGGCCGAAAGCTCGACGACATCATCGATCTCCAGCACCTCTTGGGGAAAAAAGATTTGGTTCTCGCTGCTGCCGAAACCGATGCGTCCCTCTTCTCCGTTGTCGCCCCAACAGGAAACGCGGCCGTCAAAATGCAACGCGCAAGCATGCGAGTGTCCGAGCGATACGCTGGCGACTAGGCTTAATACAAGGTCGGCCTCGCGCGGATCGAGCACGTTTCTCGCGGCATCGTGGGGACGGGTCGCTCCGGTTCCAAGGTAGCCGCCGGCATCGACCCCCCAACAGGCCACCGTCCCGGAGGCGCGAACCGCGCAACCGGCGTCCCGACCGACGTCGATCTGCTTGATCGGACCGACGCAATCGTCGAGCTCGTCGTCGACCAAACCATTGCAATCGTCATCCATGGCATTGCATATTTCGTCCGCTTCGGGATGAACGCCTCGTAGCGTTTCGTCACAATCGCCGGGTAACAACCGATCGTCGTCAGCTTCGCACGCGCCGCTGACGTAGCCATCGCCGTCGACATCGACCTCCCCGGGCGCCGGTCCTCCGCCTTCAAGACAATCGTTATCCCAGCCGTCGCAAAGCTCGACCGCGCCGGGATAGCTATTTGGGTCATCATCGTCACAATCGGTGCCACCGCAGAGCAGCGATACATGACCGTCGCCATCCTGGTCTTCAAGGGGGTGATCGAACAAACCGTTACAATCGTTGTCGAGACCGTCGCATAGCTCTTCCGCTCCCGGATAGGCTTGGCCGTTCGCGTCGTCGCAGTCATCGCCGCAGATCAAATTCTCATCCTCGTCGAGATTACAACAGCTCGCATTCAAGTAACCGTCTCCGTCGATGTCAAGCGCCCCAAAGGTCGTAGGGTCGCAGTCCTCGTCGTGATGGTCGGCGTCGCACACTTCGCGATTACCCGGATAACGGTTGCCGTCCTCGTCGTCGCAATCATCCCCTCCTTGTTCGATAGCCTCGTGGCCGTCGTTGTCCGCGTCTCTAACGACGGGGTCTACCGGTAGACACTGGCGTAACTTTTCGTCGCAGATTTGACTCTCCGAACAGGGCCGTTCGCCCTGCACACAGCCCTTCTCGTTCGCTCTTACTGAATTTGGTTCGCAGCGTTCCTCGCCGTTACAGAACACGCCGTCTCGGCAATCGCGATAATCCGAGCACTGTTTTTGTTGCGGAACGTCCACCGCGGCATCGTCGCCGTTTTTCTCGTAAATGACGGTCGGGCTTGAACCGTAGTTACATCCGCTGACCAATAACGCGGCCCAAGCAGCGCAAAGCACTCGATAGCGAGTCGCCCGTCGCGGCGCATCCGAGTGCTTGTGAACCGCACGTGTTTTTCGGGTCTTGGTCGGCATGTCAGCTAGAAACTATCTTTACCAAAATCGGCGTAAGCCCTATCTTCGTCTCTCTCTCCGTCGCAGTTGTTATCACTATAGTCGCTACATTCGGCAAAGTAATTCGCTCTTCCCCGTGCTTCGCCGCTTGAATTCGGCTTTTGTCGCGTGCCCCCCGCTCGACGGTATCGCGTCGTCGTTCTCCAAGGGTTTTGGGTTGTACAGCTCGCGAGACACCTGGAAAACGCGCACAATACGAAAAACCGTCACGCCCTGTCGCGACCTTAGCATCAACCCGTTACCTCTCATTTTCGGCGGACCCCCGAAACCGATTGCTCGTGTGTGGCGGTCGCCTGTCGAATTCCTCTATTCGCCGCTGGTGAGCCTGAGTAATATTCCATTAATTAGTTCTATGACTTTGTCACAATCGTACTGCCTAGACAATCCTACAATACCATACAATAAAAGGTTGGATCGACCTCACAAGCTGAATCTTTTTTACAAAATACGTAACCGTTCAGGGGGGTACTGCCGTTTGACTACGACGGCGGCCAATTCATCCCGTAAAACCGGCTTTCGTCCTCGCGCCGTCTCGTCAGGTACAGCAAGTACCATCCTCGCCGGCCCTGCGGGCGCGCTCGGTTTTAC
>JAFGIB010000328.1 GCA_016929805.1 Deltaproteobacteria bacterium
AAGCTGCGGCCCAAAAAAAGTTCCGCGCGCCCTTATTTCATCGCTTTTTTCGCGTTTCCGCTCGACGTTTTTTGCAACGTTAAGGTTAACGTTAACGTTGTTTTGCTCGACTTCGAACTGAATCAGCGTCTACCGCCCAACGAGTAAAGTCGAATAGCGCTATAACGGGGCGTTGCATAGTTGGATTTGTATGGCGAATCGACGTAAAACTTCAGAAAAAACCTGCCTTCGCGCTTCGTTTTGTTTCGTTACGAAAGCATAGTTGTTCAGTGTGCTTTCGCTCGATGTAAGCGTAAGGCTCGTTCTTTTGTTCTGATCTCTTTCGCTAGATTCTAGAGGTTCCATGAAAACGGTTAACAAACTCTCCGGCAGCGACAATAGAAACCCCTCGTACCTCTGTGGATTGCTCTTTGCCTTGCTGTTTTTTATCGCAGCAGAGGCTTGCTTTAGCGGATGCAGCGCCGAAAGCCCTAACCAACCGACCGGTTTTGCCGGAAGCGGAGGGGTCGTTGCAGAAACCGGCGGCATCGCGGGTTCGGTGTCCGGTGGCTCAAGCGCTTCAGGCTCCGGCGGGTCGAACGCGATAACCGGAGGGGTCGGCGGTGTTTTTGATAGCGGTATTGCTGACGGATCCAGCGACGGTTCCAGCGCGACGCTCACAGGCGGTACGGGCGCGGCTTCGGGAGCGGGCGGAACCGGTGGATCGGCGGCAAGCGGTGGAACTGGCGGGTCAGCGGGAAGCCCACCCGCGGGCTCCTGCGCGATGAGTACCGATCGGGTACGCGTTACAGAGGTTGACGTCGGATCCACGGTGCTGACGGGAGAGGACGAATATGCGATGAATATGCTGGCGATTTCGCCTATCCCCTCTGGAGGGTCGCGACTCGCCTGGCTGAGCGGCGACGGCAAAGTCCATATCGCGCAGCTCGACGCTAATGACCAAGTTACGGGCACCCCGGTCGCCTTACCGGCCCACGATTTCAGCGATATCTTTGCGGACGATAGAGGCGGAGTGGTATTGCTTACGCGCGACGCCCAAGGCGGCGGCAACCTAAACTGCGGCAACATCAATAACTTATGCGGTAACGCCGCCAGCTATCCCACGGATTATGCGTGCTATGACATGTACTTGGTACGCTTTGACGGCGTCGCCGAGACCTGGGCTACCAAGCTCACCGATTCGAGCGCGTCACGTCCTCCCTACGGCACCAGCCCGACTGATTCGAATCGGACCACCTTTGTCTGGCATTGGTACGGACACCACGGCCGCATCGTCTCGGACGGGTCGCGCTGGGCGGCTTATTACGGCGTCTCGATCAGCGGCAGCTCGCAGGTCTTGACCATGTCAGGATGCGCGCAAGCCGATAGCACGCTTGCAGTCGGTATCGACATCCACCAAGGCGACCAGATGCGCATCGTGGACGCTAACGGAACGATGCAACAACTAGAAGGCTTTCAACTGGGCTGCAGCCATAGCTACTACGAGCGCATCGTCTGGGACCCGGCGGCCAACAAATTCGTTCCGATCTGCGAAACCGACAGAGACAATACGCTCTCCTTTGCTCCCAGGGGACCTGCTATCTTCGCTATCGACATGCAACGCTCGTATCCCGCCAACTACAGCAATCTGGGCAATATCGTCTTGGGAACGAACGGGGGTTACTGGGTCGCGTTGAGTAAATCCCGGGACGCCACGGCGGGGATGGCTGACGTGCACCTTCTGCATTTCACCACGGGCACTCCGGATAAAGATATTATCATCTCGAACGACCCCACGCTCAATTGCCGCGCGGCCCACCTCGGCAAGTACGGTAGCTCGCGGCTGGTCGCGGCCTGGGAAACATCGGCTTCTGCCAACGATTATACGGCTTGGACGACCGATCGAAAATTCTACATACAGACATACAGCGGTTCCACGGGCGAGGCAGAGGGCGGACCGTTACAGCTCGAGATCAAAGGCAACAAATACTACGAATTTAGGGATTTTCCAGACGGCTCAGTGGCCTATCCAGCGGCCGGATCGAGCGCTACAAAGATTAAAGTGGTGCGCGTGTTACCGTGTAACTAAACCCTAACGTTGCAAAAAACGTCGAGCGGAAACGCGAAAAACAGCGACAAATCGCCGTAATTGCGTTACGCGCTCGGGTCGTATACCATCGCTCAAAAGAAAGCTCCAAGGAGTGAGACCAAATGATAAAAAAAGGCTCGGTCATATTGGTTATAAGCTGGCTGATAATAGCGGCGAGCTGTGATAATGGTGATGCGAAAGACAACTCGTCCAACGCCGCCGGATCCGGCGGCGACCAAACGAAAGACGGGGGGCAAGCCGGAAACAACGGCCGGATACCATGCCCATCCGGTTTCCAGTGCACCGCGCCGAACGGGCCTTTTGTTTGTACCGAGCCGGCAGGCCTACCGCCGCTTTGCGTCGACCACAGGGATTGCGATTTCGGCCCCTGCACTCAGGTCGAAGGTCAAGGCTATTGTATGCAGTCGTGCGGGCCGACGCCAGTCGACCAATGTCCTGAGGGCTCCGTATGCAGCGCCCTTGGAAACGGTTATGTATGCGCTCAATCCGGTCTCTTAAGCCCGCCTTCGTGTAACACCGAATCGTGTCCCTTCGGAGAATGCCTGCTCTCTTACAACGGGGAAAAAATCTGCGTATTGCCCTGCCAAGCGACGGTCGTAGACCAGTGCCCCGCGGGAACGGCGTGCGCGCCTTTTGGATCCGGTATTTTCTATTGCGCGCGACCGGCTACCGGCCTCGCCGACACTTGCTCCCCGCCGAATAATCGCTGCGACTATGGAATCTGCTTGAACAGTGGAGAGACAAACTATTGTGCGCTCGGATGCGTGCCGCCGATGGTCGAGACCTGCCCTGCTGGAACGGCCTGCCGCTCGATCGGAACGTACGGCTGGATTTGCTCCGATAAGACAAGCGCCCTACCCCCGGTTTGTCAGTCACAAGCGGATTGCGTTTTTGGAACCTGTATCAGAAACGGCGATAAAAGCTATTGCACGGAGTACTGTTCGGAACCGGGCGTCGATATCACGGGAATGGTTTATGGACTGAGCGGCGCGGTACAGGGTGTAGAGGTCTGCGTGTTCGAGAATAATACTCCGAATAAGGATCTATGCGCCACGACAAACGATCTGGGTGAGTTCGCGATCTTTGACCTTCCGGACGCCTTTTATTTCATCCTCTCGATGACCAAGGAAGGCTACCAATCCGCTCTTCAACTAGCGATTCCCGGTTCATTGACCTCGGCTTTGATCTTTACCGAGCAGGAAATCGCTGACGCCGCTCAAGCCGTGGGCGTGAGCTATCCCGTTGAGGGCACGGGTTCGCTCGCGTTTCTCGCATTCAACGCGAGCGGGGCGCCGGTTTCCGGCTTCAGCGTTTCCCTAGCGCCGGAATCAGGCTCAGGGCCTTATTACTCCGATACTGAACGCGCTTTGGACTCCTCATTGACCAGCTCCTCGAGCAGCGGCTGGGGCGTTTTCTATAATCTCGCTCCGGGAAACTACGCGCTTGACTTCTCTCACACGAGCGCGGCCTGCGAAGATTTGTCCCGAATAATGGTGGTAATCGGATATCTATCTAATGTATCGACGAGCTGTATATAATCCGATAAAGAACCCGTAATGCTTCAGGAGCGCATGTTTATTCGGTCACAACGGCAATTGTTCTCTCCGCTAGACACGCGTTACATCCGGCGCGTTAGTGCCGACGAATACGAGAATAAAAAGGCGACGGTCGCCGAAAAAAGCGTCGCCGCGAGTCGCTGTAATATGTCTATACCCGGTAGATCAAAATGGGCTTTTTCCGCTTACGCGCCGGCGCCGCCCCCCACCCGCATAGGCGTTAACCATAAATAACAGCGAAAAACCTCGTAGCGCGGGGGCTTGTCCCCCGCAAAACCGTAACCCAACCACGAA
>JAFGIB010000329.1 GCA_016929805.1 Deltaproteobacteria bacterium
AAGCTGCGGCCCAAAAAAAGTTCCGCGCACCCTTATTTCATCGCTTTTTTCGCGTTTCCGCTCGACGTTTTTTGCAACGTTAAGGTTGATTTAGGAAATCGCTACCCTCGAGACTAGAGGAGCACGGCGGCCGACGGAAGGCTATAAGACTAATTGGTAAAGTCTCGGCCAAAATGCCGCAGTTTTCGCTTACGGCTCAAGTGTGAGATATCGCCGCCAGCCTCCTGAACCCGTGAATACCCCCTTTACAGGCCGCCTAGAAAACCTTAAATTTTTTACCATTAGTTGGAAATATATGATTTTTTTTAGATATCGCATCAGAGGCTTGAACCTTTAATGCGGCTCGATCGATTACGCTACGCGCGACGGCTCTTGTTCGCGCCGCTGTGTCTCGCGCTGTTATCTTTCCGCTGCTCATCCGGCTATGAGCAGCCGCAAATTCCCTTCAAAGCGCTCGACGATTATCTGGGGGTGTGGGACGGAGAGACGTACAGGCCCCTCTATATCAAGGGCGTGAACCTGGGCGTGGGAATGCCGGGCACGCGGCCCGGAGAGCTCGCGTTGGATCGTGAGCTATATCTCAGATGGTTTCAGCGGATGAGCGAGATGGGGGTTAATGTCGTCAGGGTTTATACCCTTCATCACCCCAGGTTTTATCAAGCCGTTTTCGAGTACAACAACTATCGACCGGACCGGCCGCTGTACGTTATCCAAGGAGTGTGGCTGGACGAAGAGAATCCCACCGGCGGTGTGGATCTCTTCGACTATACCGAGGACTTTACCGTGGCCATCGAGGAAGTCGTCGATTGCGTTCACGGCAATCGGGAGATCGCTCATCGGCTGGGACGCGCGTACGGAAAATACGAGATCGACGTTTCGCGTTGGGTGATGTCCTGGATCATCGGTCGCGAAACCTACGGCGCGGAGGTGGAATACGCGAACCGAATGCATCCCGAGGTCAGCTCATTTCACGGTGAAGCGCTGAGCATCGAGAATTCGACTCCGGCACAGGTTTGGATGACCGAACGCATCGACCATTTGATCAGACACGAAAGGGAAAACTACGGAAGTCAAAGGCCGGTGGCGTTCAGCAATTGGCCGACGCTCGACCCCTTGTTTCACAAGACCGAGCTACACTATGGAGATCAAGTGATCGAGGACCAGTTCAGCCTGGGAGAGGACGACGCGGTTATGGACCTCTCGCAGGCCGATCAATCGCGAGCCCCCGCCGGACTATTCGTGAGCTACCACGCCTATCCCTATTATCCGAATTTTATCAATGAGGATCCGGACTACCAGAGGGTCTTGGACCGAGAAGATTATAACAGCTATTTCGGTTATCTGCTCGATCTCAAGCGCCATTACGGCCGGCTTCCCGTCGTGATCTCCGAGTTCGGCATTCCCTCTAGCTGGGGGGTCGCGCACTGGAATCCCAACGGCCTGAACCACGGCGGTCACTCGGAAACGGAGCAGGCCCGGCAGGTACAGCGATTGACCATGAACGTCTACGACTCTGGATCGGCCGGGGGCGTACTCTTTTCCTGGATGGACGAATGGTGGAAGAGCACCTGGGTGGTGAGCGAGCGCGTCTTTCCGAAATCGCGTTTTTCGCTCTGGTACGACGCGACCTCGCCCGAGGAAAACTACGGCGTTATCGCCTTTGATCAGCCCACTACAGATTTTGATCGATTTAGCCCCGTGACCGGCGGCGGGCGCATCCGCAGGATTCGAGCCGCGAGCGACGCCGGTTTTTTTCGTTTTATAATCGATCTCGACCCCGCTTTGAGGGATGGAGAAACCCTGACCATCGGTTTTGATACCTACCGCGATGATCTCGGCGAAACGATTCTGCCGGGGGGCATTAAGACCGAGAAGCGCTCTGAGTTGTCCTTGGTCATAAGCGCCCCGCACCAGGCGCAGCTATACGTGACCGAGGCTTATGATCTATTCGGCATTTGGCACGGGGTCTCCAGCGACCGGCAAAAATACCGATCTACCGCCACTGACGGCGCGCCCTGGGTGCCGCTTCGCTGGATAACGGACGGCGCGCACGCCAGTGACAACTTCGAGTACGTCTTCGCTCAAACCACCTATGATCTCGGACGGCTCAAGGTTCGTCGCGAAAGCGAGCCGGCGTCGAGCAACGACGCGGTCGTCGTGGGCGACAGCGTTAGCGCGCGGATCCCGTGGCTCATGCTCCAGTTCACCGACCCCAGCACCTTGACCGTTATGCACGACGACCGTTCGACTGAGGTTTGGGGGGAGCACGAGACCGCGCAAAGCGAGGGCATCGCGCTGGCGGTCGTGTTGAACGGCGAGGTCGTTTATACGCCGCGTTATAAATGGGAACCCTGGGACACGCCGCCCGAATACGTCGAAAGGGAAAAACCGTCGCTCAAGAGCTATCAAGACGCCATCGAGCGTTTGCCCGATACGCCGATGACAAGATAGTTCAATTGTTTCGGTATCATGCCAACTTGGTTGACGTTGGGTATAATTGTATACAAAATTGATGGCACAACTGAAAAACAGTCGGACAACCATGTTGGCAGAGAGCGAGCTACTTGCGGGGCGGTACGAATTTCGGAAAGAGTTGGGCCGCGGTGCTTCCGGCAGGGTCATCTTGGTAACGGACACGGGCGAGTCTAACGCGCTTCGCGCGGTGAAAGTCGTTCAGCCGGAGCACGGCGATCGGCTGAGTTGGGAGTTTTCTCTGCTGGCCGACATCGCTCATCCCAACCTGGCGCGCGTTTACGAGCTATTGCGCATTGAAAAACCGGTCGTCGGTTTCGAGATCACCGCGGGAACAGTCGCGCTGGTCGAGCAGTTCGCCCCCGGGCGCTCGGCGGACAAGGTCGCGCGAGATAAGCCCTCTCGGTCGCGCGATTTATTGCGCTTTGTTTTATGGGTCGCCGAGTCGGTCGGCCGGGCGTTATCCGCGATTCACGCCCAGGGATTGCTACACGGCGACATCAAGCCCGGCAACATCATCGTTTCCGAAGAGCAGAATAGCTGTATCCTGATCGACCTCGGTTTGGCGCAACCCGCGGGCGCTTATCGCGGCCTCTCGGGCACCCCTGGTTTTATGGCTCCTGAGACCTGGCTCGGAGAGAGCAGTAGCGCCTCTGATATCTACGCCCTCGGCACGACTCTTTACCATCTTTTACAATCGGTCCCGGAACCGATCACAACAGAGTCGATGAGCCCCTCTGAATATCTCGAAAAGGCGCTCGGCGTTGGTAGCGAGCGGTTTGATTTCGCAAACTGGACGCCTCCGGCTCTTGAGCGGCTTGTTAGGCGGATGCTGGTCGCCGATCCGGCCGAACGACCGAGCAGCGCGCGCGAGATCGCGGCGCGCTTCAGCGCGATCTATAACGAGCTTTTTCCCGAGCACGGGTCCGGACGCGTCGGCGCGGGGGCCGACGACGTGGCGACGCCGAGGGAACGGGCGATGGCGGCGCGACACCTGCCGTTTGAAGGGCACGGCTCCGCGTTAACGCGACTCGGCGAGGTGCTTTGCGACTTCGGCGGCGACAGCTCCCGCTTGATCGAGGTGATCGGCCCGGCGGGCTCCGGCCGGTCGCGTTTGGTGCGCGAGGCCGTCAGGCGAATTCAAGCGTCTCGAGTTACCGCCCGCGATGTTGTCCCGAGCTACCGGCGAGCGCTCGAAATGCCTAAAGAACCGATCGAAGAGCACGCGATCGTGCATTTCGAGCGGGCTGACGAGTTGGATCTCGAGGCCGCGCGATCTCTGCTTCGAACCGCGGCCGTCAGCGGCAAGCGGGTGAGCGTGATCCTGGAACGGCGGCACGCGGTCGGCGAGGCGATTGCCCGGATCGAGCTAAAACCCATCGCGACTTCTGAAATCGAGCGGTTGCTCAACGCGGCGCTACAAACCGAAGCCGTTTCGCCCGCTCTAGTCGAGGCGGCGGTCTCGGCGAGCGGTGGTTTGTCCGGCCGCCTTTGTCGCATTCTCATCCAAGGTCTATCCGAGGGGATGGACATGTCGCGTCCCGAGAATTTACTCGATTTAGCCTATACGCAGGATAGCGGGCGAGAGCGCATCCCCGAATCCGCGCGCCCGCTCACACAGCTACTCGCCTGCGCCGGCGGGTCCTTGCCCATGCGCGTCGTTGCCAACAGCCTGCAAGAGCCTTCGCGCGTCGCTCGGGCGCTACAGTCACTACTGGCGTCCGGCTTGGTTAGCGAAAGTCACTCGGGCCGAATCGCGCTCAGGCCGGATCTCGTCGCCGGCGAGGCCGGCTTTAGCGCGCCGGCTCAGCTCATCGAGCGTTTGCTCACCTTTGCGTTGGAGGCTGAGAATCGCGGTTTTCTGCACGCGGCGCTAGGTAATGTAAACCGCGCATACCAAGCGTTCACGCAAGCGATTGCCGAAAGCCGCGCTCGCGGTGATCCCGAAAAGGCCGCCCGTCTCGCCGAGCAGGCCATCAAACGCCTGAGTTCGCAGGTGGCTGACGCGCACAGCCTCTTTCTCGCGAGGGCGGATGCCCTGCGGGCTTGTGGCCGCTACGATTTGGCGCTTCAGACCCTTAGCGACCAGGATAGCGCGGCGGCCAAGCTGCAGCGCGCGGAGCTGTACCGGTTGAAAGGGGAGCTCGATAGCGCTCAAGCCGAGGCCGAAGCCGCGCGGCAAGCGGCTCAGGTTGATAGTTCGCTCGAACCACAGGTTCGAGCGGTGAGCGCGAGGATCGCTTTGGATCGTAACCAGCTTGACGCGGCGGAGCGCATCGCCGGCGGCGTTGTCGGAAACGACCGGGCGCGCGTGCGCTCGCTCGAGGTCATGGCTCTGGTATCGCTGTATCGAGGCGAGCGCGCGAGGTCGGCGGAACAGGCCGCTCAGGCTTTGGCCTTGATCCAGCAACTGGCCGACCCGGCTCTCGAGAGTCGAATCATGTCGGTCTTGGCGAGCATCGCGTCGTCTCAGGGCGAGTTCCAACTGGCCGCGCAGCGATTCGCGCGAGCTTTTGAGCTGGCCGAGCGCTCTGGAGAGTTTCACGCGGCAGCGAGCTCGCTGATCAATTTGGGGCTTTCGCGGCTTGATTGTGCCGAGCTTGGCCCGGCGATCATGGCGCTGAACGAGGGAGCGCGCCGGCTCGCGCGACTCGGACGGGAGGCGGATTTGGCGCGAGCTTTATATAATCTCGGCAACGCGGCTTACCTGGTAGGTGACGATGATCTCGCGCTTGGCGCGGTGCAACAGGCCCGGCGTAGCGCGGCGATCGAACGCGATCCTTGGGTCGACGCGTACGCGCGGCTGCTTGAAACCGAGGTTTTTGCGCGACGAGGCGAGCTGGATAAGCTTAGAGAGAGACTGGTAGAATCACCGGCTTTTGAGCGACTCGGATTTAGGGACCGCGCTGTAATCGAAGCGCGGGTTTCGTCGCTTTGGCTTTGTGTAGGCGACCCGCAAGCCGCGCGGACCGGTTTAGAGCGCGCGGTCGACGCGCTGCAAAACGACCGCAGCGACGCTGCCGAGATCGAGTGCGCGATCGCCGAAGCCGGCGTTGCGCTCTACTTTTCAGAGTCGCATCGCGCGCACGGCGCCGCTGAAAAAGCCTATCAAATCGCTCAACATCACGGCGCTTTTGAGGCGCGGCTCAACGCCACCGCGATCGCGGTTCGAGCGGCCGAGGCCGCCGGGAGGGGCGCGGTGGCAAGCGCGCGATCTGCTGAGCTGCGTTCGCTGTTGGATTTCGCGGTTCGTGGCCTGACGCCGACGCAACGGGCGCAGTTTCGCACCGTCGAGCGTTATCGCCGCGCTCTTGAAGCGATGCCGAAATCCTCAGAGTTCGCATTGCACAGGCAGACCGACGAGCGTTGGAGAAAGCTCGCCTCGCTGGCTAAGCGTTTGACCCCCGAGGCGGGCATAGGACGTTTATATGAGATAGTCTTAGACGCCGCGATCGAGCTCAGCGGCGCCGAGCGCGGGTTTGTGGTATTGCGCGGTCGCGAGGGAGAGAAGCTGATCAAGGCGGCTCGGGGCATCGACCGCAGTGATATCGAACGGGCCGATAACGCCTTTTCGCGCTCGATCGTGGCGCGCGTGATCGATCAGGCGAGGCCGCTGGCGACGGTAGACGCGTTGAGCGACGAACGCTTGCACGCTGCCGCGAGCGTGCACGCGCTCAGGCTGCGTTCGGTGTTGGCGGTGCCGCTGCGTCTACAGGCGCAGGTCGCGGGAGCGATCTATCTCGATGATCCGCTCCGGCCGTTCGCGTTTTCGGACCAAGAGATCGCGCTTCTGACCGATCTCGCCGAGCTGGCGGCGATCGCGCTCGACGGGGCGGAGCGGTTGCGCGCTGAGCGCAGAGCCGCGAGGCGCCTGGAAGCGATGCGCAAGCGACTCGCGCGCACGGTCGAGTCTCAAGCGGTTGAGTTGGCTTCCCTGCGCTCGCGCTCGCTTGAAGGCGCAAGCGGCTTTCCGGGCATTATTGGGGATAGTCCGAGCATGCGCCGGGTATTACAGACGGTTCAACGAGTCGCCAAGTCCGATCTCTCGGTTCTGATCCTGGGAGAAAGCGGTACCGGTAAGGAGCTGATCGCCAGAGCGATTCACGACCTCGGAGCGCGCGCGAAAGCCCCCTTCATCAGCGAAAACTGCAGCGCGATACCGGAGCAGCTTTTGGAAAGCGCGCTCTTCGGCCACGTCAGGGGGGCGTTCACCGGCGCGGACCGACGGCGCCTCGGTTTATTCGAAATAGCCGACGGGGGCACGCTCTTTCTCGACGAGATCGGTGATATGTCGCTCGGCATGCAGTCGCGCCTGTTACGCGCTCTCGAAGAGGGACAGGTGCGGCCGGTGGGAGGGGAACGAACGCGGCGTATCGATGTCAGGGTCCTGGCGGCGACCCATCGCAAGCTGGAGAGAATGGTTGCGGACAAGAGCTTTCGCGATGACCTCTATTACCGGCTCGCGGTCGTTTCCATCGTCATACCGCCGCTGCGCGATCGCTCGGAAGATATACCGGCGCTAGTCGCCTATTTTATAGCCAAACACGCGAAGCAGCGGGCGGTAGGCATCGATAGACGCGCTTTAGACTATCTATCTCGGCGAAGTTGGCCGGGAAACGTTCGGCAGTTGGAGAACGCGATACGCAGGGCTTTGGTGCTTTCAGACGAGGTGATTCGCGAGGAGCATCTCGTCGACAGCAGTGACCCGACAAGTGATAGACAGGTCGGTGAGTTCGACCTGAAGGCGCAGATGAGAAACCTCGAGACGCGTCTTATCCGGCGTGCTTTGGAGGCTGCCAGGGGCAACCAAACCCAAGCCGCGAGGCTTTTGGGCCTCTCGCGTTACGGGCTACAAAAAATGTTAAAGCGAATCGATATGGAGAGCGAAAATTAGCTTGATATAACTCTTTATGTTCGGTGTACCGCCGTGTGGGTATTGACCCTATGGACCTACCGGCCTACACTGAATTTTTCACGTTGTTAGTTCCTCCTACCGATTGGTGTTTTTTTCGTCTGTAAAATCAAGGGCGACCGAAGCTCCCGCTTGTCGAAGCGCGATTCGTTGCGCCTTTGCTATAGTGGTGTACAAGCGGTCTGATCGAGAAGGAGTGACATTTTTTCGTAATAAATCGGTCACTGCGGTAACCGACCGGCAAACCTAAGTTGAACCATTAGATTTGTGAATAAGTAGAGCGATGAAAGTCTGTTCATATTGTCATATGGCGATTCCGGAATCTGAATCGGTTTGTCCGCGAGACCAAGAGGCAGCGGTCGAAGTGCAACCCATGCCGATCGGTCGCGAGTTGCTCGACCGGTTCGAAGTGGCTTCGTTTTTCGGATATGGCAGTACCGGCGCCCTTTACTTGGCTAACGATTCGCTTA
>JAFGIB010000330.1 GCA_016929805.1 Deltaproteobacteria bacterium
ACGACTCGTAGTCAAACCGAAAAAGTTTGCAACGTTGAGGTTTACTATTTTACTTTTTTAAACTCGGCTATACGTAAGCTTCATAAAAGTAAAAAAGTAAAGCTCCACCCCGCTTTCGCTTCGCTTTCCCTCGGCTCGACTTTAGACTTCTTCGGATATCTTGCGAAAGTGATGCCCGTATATCATGAGTGTCATAGCCGAGCCGAACGATTTCCGATGCCAGAAAAAGGATTTGAAGAGCATTTTCCAATAATACCATTGAGATAAACCGTTGCCTAATATTCCGAGATAGAAAATTGTCTTCACGAAGGCCTTGATATCGACGGCGCTGAGCTTACGCCTTCTACGAGGTCGGTAGTTTTCGAGAAAGGTGCAAACCCGTTGATAGTAGCACGCGGGACTATAGATGGTTTTGACTAGATTACGGTAGCCATCGATGAGGTTTTTTTTGTCCATATTCGGTTTAAAATTTATTGTACCGTCGGTATTCTCTCCAGAAGCGACCAACTCGAGGCGGTTTTCCATTTTAAGCCTCTCCCAAAGCTTGGTTTTTGGTAGAGCGCTCAATAAACCGACCATAGCCGTGGCGACGCCGCTCTCTTGAATAAATTCGATCTGTCTGGAAAAAACGCTCTCGTCGTCGTTATCAAAACCGATAATATAGCCTCCGAGAACCAGTAAACCCGCGGCTTGCAGCTTCTTGATCGAAGCGACTAAGTCGCGACCGCAATTCTGCGTCTTCGAACATTCGTACAAGCTCTTTTCATTAACTGTCTCCAGACCTACGAATACCGAATCAAACCCTGCCTCGCATACCATTTCGATAAGCTCGTCATCATCTGCTAAATTGATTGAAGCCTCGGTCAAGAACGTAAAGGGGTAATCGCGAGCTTTCATCCAGGCAGCCAGATAAGGAAGTATTTTTTTTATTTTCCTCTTATTTCCGATGAAGTTATCATCCACAATAAATACGCCGCCGCGCCAGCCAAGTTCGTAGAGAGTTGTCAGTTCTTCGATAATTTGATCCGTGCTTTTGATTCGCGGTTTGCTTCCGTTCAGAACCTTAATGTCGCAAAACTCGCAATCGAAAGGACATCCGCGCGAACATTGGACCATTACGTCGGAATATCTATCTAACTTGACCAGGTCCCATCGCGGTATGGGCGTCAAAGATAGATCAGGAAACTCATCGGAGGTGTAAACTTTGTTCGGTTGACCTCGATTCAAATCAGATAGAAACGGCGGCAAAGTAAGCTCTGCCTCGTTTAAAACCAGGTGATCCGTCAGTTCGAGATACGCCTCGGGTACGCTGTTGAACAGAGGACCGCCGGCCACCACCTTAGTCTCCAGACGACGGCATCTGTATAGGACCTCTCGAGTGGATTTGGATTGTACCAACATGGCGCTTATAAATACGTAATCAGCCCATCTAATATCGTTATCCTCTAGCTTCTCGACGTTCATGTCGATAAGGCGAATATCCCAATTCTTTGGCAGCATCGCTGCTACCGTTATCAATCCGAGGGGAGGATATACAGCTTTCTTCGAAATAAACTTTAATACGTATTTGTAACTCCAAAACGTAGCGGGTGTCTCCGGGTATATCAACAAGATCTTCATATTATGTATCCCATATTCGTGGTGACTTTTAAGAGGATCGATAGCTTCCAACGTATCATACAACTGATAAAAGATGCCTCGTGGTTATTTCTGTTCTTTACGCGTTCCGTAGTCGGCCGTTTATACACTATGCACGATTCGTGGGGGATAGAGCCCGAAAGATACTCACGAAAAAAAAGGTTAAAATCACCCAATCGAACCTCTATCCCGTCGCCGGTTGTTCGCTCAGATCGATAAGCAAAATTTCGCTTTCCTCGCGCGCGGTGAAGGAGACCGCGGGCTCGGTAGTGACGCCGACGCCGTCGCCCGTGATAAGGACAAGATCACCGAGCGTGATTTCGCCGTGCACAACGTGGAGCCACGCGCTCCGTTCCTGATGCAGCTCGTGAACCAGGTGTAGACCGACATCGACGATGGAAGAGTAGATGAGAACGTTCGAGTGAACAACCAACGATCCCTTCCGCCCATCCGGTGACGCGACAATGCGCAGCACACCTCGGCGCTCCGCTGCCGAAAAATACTTTTGTTCTTGGACGAAATCGCGCTCAGACCGCGACGGGCTCAAAAGCACTCGAAATAGATGCGTCCGGTTGACCTGGGATGCATTCCTCTCCCTGCACCGGTCGCGTCGCGCCGTGGTCATACGCTGAAACTCGCTGGCGTAAATCACGCCCGTGCACCTCTCCGAGTTCTCCTGCGTCAGCGCTCCTTTATGAACGTAGGTAATCATATCGGTTTCGCGATGGGCGTGGATTGGGACATCTGCGTTGGGTTCAAGACGGTACTCGCAAAGGGTCTCAAGGGCTCCGAAACCCTCAGCGAGTTCATCCGATGGGTCCTCTGCGTAGAACGTATGCCACAACTCCCGCTTGCGGCGTCGGCTGTAATGGCGCTCCGTGGACCTGCGAAGCGTGATCATTGACCCGCTCGCCATCCCGCTTCGGCGACCCTAGCGCCGCTTCGACGCATTCCTACCGTAAATGAAGAAAGCACGATGACAACGCGCTTGAAAGAATCGACGATCTTCTTCACGAAACACCTCCTTCATCCGAACACGCAAGTATCGAGCCATCCAGGTCAACCCTTGGTTGCCGCTTGTTAGAGGTCGTCCGCGCGCGAAACACATCAAAATAATGGAAGGGTCTATCATATTGAATACGTTTGCTCACGACTATCAGCGCGGGCGCTTCGGTGCCGAACTCTTATTGATTGCGCGTCAAAGCTGCGCCGACCAGACTCCGAATCCTACGCACGGTCTATGCAACCGTCGGTTTCTTTTAGTTCTAATAAAGACAAAACGCTGCCGGCCCAGAAGGTTTTGTCGATAAAATGAAGCGAATTCACCGGATAATCAATCGCTTCCCCGAGATCGTACCGTCAGAACAGGTTGGCTCGAGAGACGCACGACTTGCTCGGCTACGCTGCCCATCAGAAGGCGCTGCAATCCCGAGACTCCCATGGTTCCCATTATGATCATGATAACATCAAGTTTATTCGCTTCCTCCAAAATTTCTTGAGTCGGAATGCCTACCCGTAATTTATAGGTGATCGGCATTTTTTCTCGAGTGTTCCGCTCGGCGAACTCCCGCAAGTCGCGTTCGAGTTGTTCGCGCAACACGGGATCAAGATCTTTTAGTTTAGTAGGAGCTAAGACGTCCATTAGATGTAGTGGAATATGATAGACATGGATGAGCTCTATCGCGGCCTCCAACCTGTGGGCGAGTTTCTGCGCGTATCTAAATGCGTAGGCCGCGCTTTCCGAAAAGTCGGTTGGAAATAGAATCGTTTTGTTTTTTGTCACGTTTTTCTCGGTGGATCGCGGTTTCAAAACCGGCCGGTAATACGGCGCCAGACGCTCAGTACGTGGTTAGTGCAACTTCCAGGCCACCAAGAATCGGCCTAAAAGTTCAATAATTAGCATCCCGAACTATTCCCGGACACCGGATGATTCAGTCAAGATGAAGTACCAACTCCTTCAATACGAAGGTGCTCGAGAGCCGACCTGAGTCGAAAACGGCACGAGTATAAAAGGGATATACAGGTTCGTGTCCGACTCCGCCGCGACTCAATGGATGCGCTTAAACAACATCCCGGTGTGTTTCTTGCACTCGTAATAGCCAATTTGCTTGTTCGGTCTTATTCGAGCGCCGGAGCTGAATGAGAGATGAAAAGCGGTAGGAATAATGACATCCCGTCCGAGTCTGGACGGGATGAGAACGACTCAGACCGACTACGGAGAACGATAAGTCCGGAAGTCATGAGTGTGGAATTGGTCTCGGCTTTCGCAGGTGACCGCGAAATGACAGAGGGGGAAAAGGCTCTCATTTGCACGCATAGGAGGAATAGGGGGGGCGCCTTTTACTCGGATCTCTTCTTTGCGATTTCTCACCACTACTTTGCTCCGGAGATCGCTGAGGCCCTATGGGAAAAGGTCCTAGCGCATAAGCACATAACATCTGAACGGCTCGGTAGAAACGTACGCATTACTGTCGCCGCGTTGGATTACCTCTCAAATATTACGAGTGAGTTGACGGCTCCCACGTTGATTTCCGAGGCCTATATTTCGGAAATCGTAAATCTTTCCATGCGCGATGGGATGACGGGGCTTTACAACCACTCGACCTGTTATGAGCTGTTGGAGTTGGAATTCAGAAGCCATCGAAGATATGGAAGGGGAATATCCCTACTGCTTTTAGACATCGATGACTTCAAGTTGGTAAACGATCGGAACGGCCATCAGCAAGGCGATCGGATACTAATTGAGTTGGCTAGAACGCTGATCGAACAGACCAGAGACTCGGATATCTGTTGTCGCTTCGGTGGCGAAGAGTTTGTCGTTATTCTTCCCCTTTCCAACGACCCGAACGTCGCGCGCGAAATCGCGGAAAGAATCAGGACAAAAGTCACCGGTATCTCGTGTGGTTGGCAACAGATTACCGTAAGCGTGGGCGTTGCCGTATGTAACCAAATTATAAATTCACCTCGTGCGCTTATCGAGAGAGCGGATCAGGCTTTGTATCAAGCAAAGAAAAGCGGGAAAAATCGGGTCGTTTTACGCGTCGTGCAGTAGTTACGATAGAGTGTTTTATCGCCCTATCTCTCCGCCCGTCCGGATCCCTCGCCCTTATCAGGGCGGCGTTCCGCGGACACAAGATCGAAGGATTTGGCGATTCAGGGCTCGATCTTGTCGCTCAACCACTGACGGGTATTATTGAACGAACCCTTCAACTCTTCGCGCGACCTCTTAAAGCCAGCTTTCATTTTATCCCAGGTGGACTCGGTGGCTCTCTCCGCCTGGTCGAGTTGCTTTTTCGCCCGGGCCCAATTATCGCGCACGGCGCCGAGCTTTTTCTCGGCCTCGGCCTTTGCCGCGCTGTTGGATCGGTCGACCTCGAAGGCGAGCCGATCTAATTCTTGCTCGACCTCAACTAATTCCCTTTTCATCTTATCGACGAATTCAGCCTTCTGCGCGTAAGCGTAGTCCTGTATCGCTCGCGCCGCCTCTTTTGTTTCGGATTTAGCTCTGTCGAGTTCTGATGCCGCGGTTTCGCCTGGTTTTGACCCGGCCGCTGACTTCCGCTCAGTCGAGGTACAGCCCTCGACAAGAACCGCGAGAAAAAGTAACGTAATAACCCGTATCGTATATCTCATGGTTTCACCTTTCGTTGACATTCGGGTTTTCACTTGTCGGTCGTCTTCGTATCATAGCAGCTAGTCGTCGGAAGTAACCCTGAAGCGATTTTCATTGATGGCATCCGCGAGCAGGACGGATATCGATCGTTCGACGAGCAAACGGGTCATTAGCCCGAGGTTCATCCCAAAGTCGGGGCATAGTACACCGTTCGGGAGCGGTGGCGTGTTTTGTCATAATGATGTATCCTCTATTTCAATTCGAAGTAGAGGGACAAATAGATGCGAGCGGAAGATCTGCATCATAAGGAGCTTTTAGAACTCGATCCAGAGGGAGGCGTAATTCGTTTCGCCGGGCAGCGCGCGTTGCTGCTCGACGCGATAGCCATGGGGCTGTTGCGTAAATACCTGGTTGAAAACTTCGGCCTGACTGCCACTCGCGCGGTGCTAACCCAGTTTGGCTTTGCCCACGGCTGGCGCATGGCCGAGGCCATAAACGCGGAGTTCAAGTGGGCCAACCGCGAGGACTGGTTAAGCGCCGGACCGCGTATACACAGCCTTGAAGGCTTATTCCAAGTGGAGCCAGGATGCGATAATCCGCTCACGAAAAAGGGGGCGATGCTGCTCTCGTCCTACGAGGCGGAGCAACACCTATTGCACTTCGGTCGATCCGATTCGGCCGTATGCTGGACGATTTGCGGCCTGATGAGCGGCTACGTCAGCCGAATCGCCGGCAAGGAGATCTACGTTCTCGAGGATCGCTGCATGGGCAAGGGTCACGCGGCGTGCAATCTGCTGGGACGATCGCGCGAGGAATGGGGTAACGAGCGCGCCGAGGAGCTGGGATTCTTTGAGGCGGGGCGTCTCAAGGAGAGCCTCGACGTCTCGCTTCACCGGGTCACCGAGACGCTAAAGGCCGCCGAGCTGAAGCTACGCGCGCACCGCCGCGCGCTGACCCGCGTGACCTTTCGCGGTGACGGACCCGAGGGATTTGTCGCCGAGAGTGAAAGAATGCGACTGGTCGTGGACCTGGCGCGCCGGGTAGCCAAGGTCGACGCGACGGTTCTCATCACGGGCGAAAGCGGATCGGGCAAGGAGCGGATCGCGCGTTTGGTCCACGATGAGTCAACCCGCGCCGCGGGTCCGTTCATCGCGATCAACTGCGGCGCGATTACCGAGACGCTGCTCGAGAGCGAGCTTTTTGGGCACGCGCGCGGAGCGTTCACCGGCGCGACCTCGGACAGGCCGGGGCTTTTCGAGGCGGCCAATCACGGAACTCTGTTGCTGGACGAGATCGGCGAGGTTTCCGTAGGCGTGCAGGTCAAGCTGCTTCGGGTGCTGCAGGAGCGCGAGATCCGCCGTGTCGGCGAGAATAAGAGCCGACCGGTCGACGTGCGCGTGGTGGCGGCGACCAACCGCGACCTCTCTCACGGAGTTGTCGACGGCGCCTTTAGGCAAGACCTATACTACCGGCTCAAGGTTGTCGAGTTACAAGTTCCATCCCTGCGCGATCGCAGGGAGGACATCCTTCCGCTCGCGCGGGTTCTGCTAGCGGATGCCGCGGCTCGCGCGGGGCGTAAGATCACGGGTCTCACCCCGAGCGTGGCCGATCAGCTACTGCGCTACGAGTGGCCGGGCAACGTGCGCGAGCTGGAGAACGCGATGGAACGTGCCGTTGCGCTGGCGCGTGGGACCCGCGTTGAACCCGAGGACCTGCCCGAAGAGGTCCGTCAAGCGTTCCCCAAGTCTATGGTCATCGCGGGCACGGTCCGGCCTCTCAATGAGATAGAGAAGGAGTACATCCTCGCCGCGCTGCAGTTGAACGACGGAAATCAAACTCGCACCGCCGAGCAACTGCGGATCGGCTCGGCAACGCTGTACCGCAAGCTCAAAAGTTACGACATCATCGACGGCGAGCGAACCGAGCGAAAAGGCATCCGAAAGAAAAGCTGAATATACCTCAACGTTGCACAGAATCAGCGGCCTATGATCGTTCGAGCAAGCGCTCGAATCTTTGGTTGACCACGTTCCAGTTGAGGATGTGAAAGAACGCGTCGACAAATTTGGCTCGATCGTTTTGATAATCAAGGTAATACGCGTGCTCAAACATGTCGAGCACCATCAAGACAGCGAACGTCGGGTAAATATTGGTATTGTGCTTTTCGACCTGCATGATGAGCGGCCGTGCGGTCTGCGTGCAGTAGGTCAATGCGGCCCAGCCCGAACCCTCAGTGCTGACAGCCGCCTGGGTAAATTCTTTAGTGAAGCGCTCGACACTTCCATACTCTTTGTTCAAAACTGAGGCCAGCGGCCCGTCGAGTTCGTCGCCACCACCCTTTCCCTGGGGCGCTAGATTGCCCCAGAAAAGCGAGTGCAGCATATGGCCGCCGATGTTGAAGGATAGTTTCTTCAATGTTGATTTTTGATCGAGATAGAGGTTGTCTTTGCGCGCTTTTTCGAGCTTATACAGGATCCCATTGGCGCCGTTTATGTACGCTTGATGGTGCTTTTCATAATGGATTCGCAACTGTTCCTCGGATAGATACGGAGCCAAGCTAGAGTAGTCATACTCCAGGGTGGGTAATTCGTATGACCCGTTGACATCGATTGTCGCCAGCATGGCTTTAATCTGCTTAGTCGCTCTTACCTTTGTTGCTGTTGCCTTCATTGTCGTTGCCCTTTCATTACCGTCGTTCATCCGTGGGAGATCCTTGACTATTAACTCATCGAAACATTTTACCAATCCTTCGAATTATCGCGTTAGCGCGCTACTCTCCCCGAAATAAAGATAAAGACCGCGCGTACCGTGATCACCACGACACCCGCACGTACCTCGAGGCCGTTCCTTCACCTTGCATTCGATAACGTTCTTATTCCTATTGCGCGTTTCGCGCTTCTGTTTGGTTCGCAGGTAAACCGTCTGCATCATTACGGGTAACGATAAGCATCGACTCCTCGCCGGCGGATTACCGACAACGAATAAAAGCAGCTTTCGTGCCAGCGACAATAAGCAAGGTCTTTTGGGAAAATTACGAGACAACGCGGTTTCCGACCGGTCGTTGCTTCAATCAAAATGAAGCCGCGTCTTCTCAATACGATGGAAGCGATGTCTGCATCGGCGGCAATGGTCGTTAGCCGAGGGCTCGATAATAATTTGTCGTAAAAAAGTGCTAGAAATCGCAGATATCGATTGCCCCGACGCCGGTCCGGCAGAAGCGCCACGGTGTTTTCATGGAGGCCTACCCAAGTCTTCGCGGCGTTTTCTTACACGAACAACTCCACTTCGAGAAGCGAGCTCGGCAGAGTTCGAATTCATCTCTCTCGAAAGAGGTGCCGATCTGGTTCAAAATCGCGTCTATGATACTGATTACAGAACCTTCTAGCTCGAATATTAATAGCGCCTTTGGGATCCTCCGCGACCGAAATCTCGATCGCGATTTCCTCTGCGTCGATCCGGCTCTTCTCGAGCCTCGTTGACCGCAAGAGTACGCCCGTCGAGTACCGTTCCATCCATTTTGGTTATTGCATTTTGCGCATCATCATGGTTCGCAAAAGTCACAAAACCAAACCCACGAGAACGACCCGAAAAACGGTCTACGATAACCTTAGCGTCTAAGACTTCCCCAAATTGTTTGAAAGTTTCTCGAAGCTTACCTTCAGATGTGTCCCAGCTCATTCCGCCGATATATAGTTTGCTTGACATTTTTAGCTACCCTTTTTCTACGACAAATCCTTATTCTTGCGTCGAAAGTTGACTATCAACCAACGACCAAAACGTTCATGTCGTTTTATTTTCCGGAAATGCAATCTCGTGGATCCTTTAAAGAGTTAGCTGTTTATACGGATTTCTCTTTGGACTCGCCGGACTCGATGAGGCGTGCACGCGGCTGTAATTCAGGAACAAAATAAAGTATCACGTCTCTAAATTAAAACAATCAAAAAAGAAGATATTTAAATAAGAACTCTCAATTCTCTCTGCACGCAAACGCGCGTAAAACAAAACAGCGCTACTGTCCCCAACCAAATCGAGCTTTATGCCATATTGTTTTTTAGCATATCAAATATAAAGGCATAACGAGGTGAATCGCTAGTCATCTCTTCGTTTGCGATTTCTTTGGACTGTATTTGGCTTTCGACAACTTCGATTTGTCGCTAAGGCCTTCCCGCGATCCGCGAAAACCCCATCGGTCAGAGTAGAAGAACAATCGGTGCGGTTGCTGAGGATTGATCGACCCAAATCGGACTAAACCGGTCGCGGAAAGAAAACCAAAAAGTCTCCGAAAAACATCATCCGCACCGGAGCGTCGAGACGAATACGGATCAATCCCTCGGTCTCAACGGTTTCTAATCGGCAAACCGAAGCCGAAAACGGAGGAGACTTACGCCACCAATCGGTAATCGTGATGAATGCCACCAAGGATCGGTAGCGACACGACTTTACCGTCGGTCGGCGGCGGTTCCTTCAATTCAGAGTATGGATCGGGTATCGCGTGTAGCGCCTGCGACGGACGGCCGTGGTTATAATACTTTATATATTCCTTAATAACTCGGTAAATATGCTTCTCACAAAAGAATATAAAATGGTCAAGCGCTTCTACTCGTAATGTTAAGTTGAATCTCTCCAGATATGCGTTTGCATTCGGCGCACCATAAGGAATAGGAATCCCTTCGATACCCATCGTTTTTTCTAACCACATGTCGAAGGCGCATCGGTAAGTCTTAACATCTTGGCACTTTATAAAGACTCCCGAATTGACCAAATATACCGTCGTTGTCGTGGATCAGAAAACGTGGGCCTTTACCATACGGACTGATTTCGCGGATTTGTTGTTTGACCCAATCGAGTCCCGGACTTTCGGACACGTTGAAGTGAACGATACGGCGCGACCCAAGCTCCATGACGATAAATATGTAAACAACGTTGAAGAACGCTGTATACTGGGTGAGAAAATCACAGGCATAAATCTGTCCTTTATGATTTTCTATGAAGGTTCTCCACTTCTGACCTCGCTTCGGATTG
>JAFGIB010000331.1 GCA_016929805.1 Deltaproteobacteria bacterium
CGGCCAATTCGCCCGTAAAACCGAGCGCGCCCGCAGGGCCGGCGAGGATGGTACTTGCTGTACCTGACGGTTGTCGGTGGAAACGTACAAAGCGGAGCGGACGTGAGTCCGCGAAGCTGTACGTTTCCAGCGGCAGTACACAGGGTCCGAAGGACCCGAGTACGCCGGCCCGAGGACGCCGGGGTGATTCGAATAGAATCGCCCCAGGGTCGGTGCCGGTTTTACGGGATGAATTGGCCGTCGTCGTAGCCAAACAGCAATACCCCCCTGAACGGTTGCTTAATAACCGACCTCGAATCGACAGGTGTAGGTGATATCGGAGAAAACCGGGCGTCCGAGCTTGTCTAATTTTGGCCTCCATTGACCGCTTTTCACCGTCTTTTCACAAGCCTCGCCGAAACCCTCGTAGGTTTCTTTGACCAGCGTTACCTTCGCTACTTGACCGCCGGGCGTAATTCGAACTCGAATGACGGCGTTCCCTTCAATGCCTTGTCTTTTTGCCAACAGCGGATAGTTGTTCACCAGGATCTGATCCATGTTCTCGGGTTGAACCGGCGGGCGCGATAGATCTTTTCGCGCTACGCGGGATAAACCACCTCCACCTTTTCCTTCGCCGTTGCCGGATCCGATCAACGCGCGTTCGGTCTTTTTCCGCGGCGCGACTACCGGTCCGGTAAAAGAGTTGCCGCTGCCCACGACGGTTGACCAGCTCGCGACGCCGTCTCCGCTGGTGAGCGTTAAGCCCGGAAACTCTACGGGTGCCTCTTCAGCTTCGGCCGGGGATTGAGGCGTTTCTTGTTTCGGCGGCTCTTCGACCGGGTTCTCAACCGTCTTCTGCCGGACTCGAGCTACCGGCTTAGGTTCCATTTGCCTAGGTTCTTCAACCTCTTTTTCGGGCTTTGGGTCGTCGTCGATCGGTTCGAGCTCTTGCGGCTTAACCACCTCGAATTCGAGGTTATGCATCATCAAGGCTTCGCTCGGAGTGGGGGCGAAGCCGAGCCCGACAAAAATAAAAATATGCGCCGCCGCGCTCACGGCCGCCAGCCCTAAGATCCGTTCGGTGTCTTCAAGCACGTCGCTCGTTTATTCCGCTCGTTCGCGCTTTTTCTCAGCCTCGAGATCTTTCGGGCTCGTGTTGATCGCGAACTTGTTAACGTTTTCCTGCCGCAGCATATCGATGACCGCGACCACCTTCGCGTGACGGACCCGGCCGTCCGCGGAAATAATCGCCTTGACCTCTCGTTCGTTGGCCCGGGCCGCTCTGATCTCTTTTTTCAGCGTGTTTTCATTTACCCGTTCTTCATCGAGATAAAGGTTATGATCCGCGTCTATCGAAATCGACAGCGTCGATTCGGTTACCTCTCCGGTGGCGGCCTTGGGAAGCTCGACATTGATCGCCTGTTTAACCAAGTAGCTCGAGGTCACCATCAACACGATCAGGAGCACAAGGACGATATCCACCAACGGGGTGACATTAATCGCCGTGATTATCTCATCGCCGTTTTGATTATCCGCGCCGCCTGCCATAACATCCTCCGCATCCTCTGTTATTTATCGTGGTTGGTTTTTAGATAAGCGATGATGTAATCGCCCAGCGCTTCGGCTCGGGCGAGACGGGTTTTGATTATGCGTTGAAAGGTGTTGTAGGCCGCCACCGCCGGCAACGCCACCAGGATGCCGATGGCGGTCGCCACCAGCGCCTCGCCGATATCGGCCATCAACCCCGCGGTTACTTTTCCCGCGCTATCGTCCAAGGTGTGAAACGCCCGAATAATGCCGATAACGGTTCCAAGCAGTCCGACAAACGGCGCGTTGTTTCCCACGGTCCCGAGAAAGACCAGGTTCCGCTCCATTTGGATCTTTAAAATCTGCTGCTCCGCCGCCATGCGCTCGCGCGCGACCTCGGCCCCGTTTGCTGCCGACTCTAAAACCACGCGCGCGATCCTCGCCTCAAGTGATTTTATATTCGTGAGGCTTTTCTGCGCGCTTTCCACATCGTTCTTCTCCAGGTCGCTTTGTAAAGCTTTGCGCAGCCGATCGATGTTACCTCTGGAAACGATCATGTAGTAAGCCCGCTCGAGAATAACCGCGAGCCCGATCACCGATAGAACGACTAATAACCACATGACCCAGGTCGCGCCCAATAGAGCGAAAGCGGTCAATCTTTGTTGGATATCCATTTGTCCTCTTTTCTGCGTTTTTAAAAACTCGAATCATCGCCATCCGCTGAGGAGCTATTTCCCACACCTTGTGAAGACTTCAATAACTCCCTTAATACCGCCGTGGCATAGGCGCCCTTCGGCAACTGAAACGAGAGCAGCAAACCATCTTTTTCCTCGCTCACGTTCCATTCGCGCAACCTTACCCTCGCGGGTCTTCTGCTTCCGGCTCCATACCTCTTGAACCGAACGAGGGTATCGAACGAGAGGCCCAAGGCGTTCAGCGTCGCTTGCTCTAGTTCTCTTGCTCGCCCTTTGGGCCAGCGCATCTTTTCTCCAAAGATCGGTCCGGTTGGGCTAACCTCCCAGTTCTGTACCCGCAAGCGCGCGCTTTCCATATCATCGGTCGTAAACATTCCGCCGGTATCTTCTTTGCGTAGTAGATCTCCTTCAATCGGGCAGTCGATTGGCGCGATTTGCAGTCGATGAGCCAACCAGTGGTTAAATAACGCGGACTGAATTACAGAGAAGTAAAATTTACGCGCAAACCGACCGCGCGGAAGGCTCGCTCCATCGTTCACCCAACGTTTTGCCCGTTCAAGGTTATTCCCCTGAAAGCCAAATCGTTGCTCGCCATAGTAGTTGGCTAAGCCGACTTGGTCGAGACGAGCCAGAATCGATCGCGAGATCTCGTAGGAATCCTTTGAAGTTTCACGTAGATAGATGCGAAATTTGTTCCCCCGTAGGTGGCCGGTCCGTAGTTTATGGGGATGCAGAACCGCTTTCAATATAGAGATTCGATCGATCTTGAGATCGAGCGCCTTGGCAGGATCTGCTCCCTGGAAACTGGCCCATTGTTCAGTAACCGCATCGCGATCCTTGAGACCTGCCCACGATGCTTGCTCGGGATTTATGCAGAGAGCCAACGCGATGCGTTTTATCGCCTCCGGAGTTGTGAGCCCGGTCTTCCGGAAGCGCACAAAAAGGTGCTCTCCCCGGCCCGCCGGCGCGTAGCTTTCGATTTCCTCGACCTGAAAATCATCGTAAGCAAGGCGAATTTTTCCACTTATTTTTACTTCCTTCGAAGTAACATAAGGCAATCTTTCCAAAAGTAGGGTTGTCGGTGTCTTTTCTGCGTTCACACGACCACCATTCAATGTATCTTGTAGAAAAACCGAGTCGATTCAGGAAAATAGACAGTCATCGTGGAACAGGAACTTAAGCAGCGAGTTGCTCGCGAAGCAACAAGGTTATTAGAGGCGGGCGTAGCGGGGCAGGTTTTTCCAGGAGGGGTTGCTTGTATCGGCTGGCGAGAGGAAGAGCCGGTTTACGTTGAGGTCGCGGCCGGATTTCTCGAAAAAGAGAGCGGGCCGGTGAGAACGACCACGCCGTATGACCTGGCCTCGTTAACCAAGACCTTTGTGGCCATGGCGGGATTGAGGCTAGTCGCCGCGGAAAGAATCACGCTCGATTCCAGGGTCGACTCGGTGATACATGACATTCGAGGGGGAATCGGCGGCTCCGCGACTTTACGCAGCTTGCTCGGCCATCGGGCGGGTTTGGCCGCTTGGGGCGGTTTGTATCTCGATGTTCCCCACGATCCTGGATCCGCGGCGGCTCGCCGTTGGATCTTGAGTGAAGCGGGAAGGCGTAAGTTGGAGGCCGGACAGAAGCCTCCGGTCTACAGCGATTTAGGATACTTGATCGCGGGAGAGCTGATCGCCAGAGCGGGCGGCGACAAGTTGGATAAAGTCGTGACCAAACTTGTAACCGAGCCGCTTAAGATCTCCGATGAGGTTTACTACGCGGCCACGCTGTCCCCGGACAAGCGCTCGATCCTCGCGCGCGACGCGGCGGTTACCGAATGGTGCGAGTGGCGCCAGCGGCTTTTACGCGGCGAGGTGCAGGACGAGAACTGTGCAGCGTTCGGAGGCGTGGCGGGCAACGCCGGCATGTTCGGAACCGCTCGGGCGGTGGCGGTTTTCGGTCGCGCTCTGCTGGACGTTTACCACGGGCGCAGCGACTTTTTACCGCAACCGTTGTTGGTGGAAGCCTTGACGCCGCAAGACGACTCGACGATTTTGCTCGGTTGGGACGGAAAAAGCGCCGAGGATAGCTCGGCCGGGCGCAGAATGAGCCCGAACAGCTTCGGCCATTTGGGATTCACCGGCACCTCGATCTGGTGCGACCCGGTACGCGATTTAGTCGTGGTATTACTCACCAACCGCGTCTACCCGAGCCGCGCGAACGAGCGCATCAAAGGGTTTCGCCCGGGATTTCACGACGGCGTGATCGCGGCATTGGGCAGGTAGCCCGCTCGAAATCGCGACACGACGTCTAAAACCGGTCGTTGATCTAAGGACGGACCGGTCCGTGGCCGCCTTGCCCTTGACCGTGGCCGTGACCCGCGCAAGCCATGCCCGGCTGCATCAGTTGAAGCGTTCCCGCCTTGAGCGCGTTCAGGGTTTCGCCGACGGTCGCGTACTGCGAGATATATACCTGCACCGCCGCGGCGTTAAGCTTGTTGAGCGCGCCCATGCCGATGCCGCCGACCACCATCCCGTCGATTTGCTCGCCTTGAAGCGCTACCAGGGGCTCGCACATGCCGTGACCGCGGTGCTGGTTGATATTATTAATGGCGCGGCAATCTCCGCTGTCCGTGTCCACGATCATAAAGGCCGGCGCCGAGCCGAAGTGGGCGCAGACAGGACTCTGCAGTCCTTTGTCTTGATCGATGGGGATACAGATTTTCATTACTCCTTCTCCTTTTTTATTAGATCGCAAATTCGCCGTAAGGCTTTTCTGTTTTGCGATACGCTTATTTGTGGATCGTATTCCGGGTTTTCGTCCAGGGCTTTTGTTAGTATTTCAAGCGCCTCCTCGCGATATAACAGCGGAAGCTTGTCATCTGAAAGGGCTACGACGAGCAATTCGAGCCCGCTTTTTTTCTCTTTCGACAATGCGTTCTCGATAAACGCCATCCGTTCTTCAAGGTCTTCAAGTGAAAGGTAACGAACGATGCGGCTCGCCTGCACGCACTCGCCGGCGCTCTTCAAAAGCGCGGATTCGTGTCGGCGCCGTTGCTCGTTTTAAGATATTCATCGGGATCGCATCGACTCTGGCTACCTAGAATAGCCGGGTCAAGAACGCCCATTGGCCGCCAATCTACGGCGCTCGCCGCGCGCTCTCGGTCAGGCGCTCGTATTCCTCTAACAGCGCGTCTATCGTGGCTTTCACGCTCAGCTCATAGACGTATTTGCGACCGTTGATAAACAACGAGGGTGTGGCGTTGACCTTGTTGCGAATGCCTTCTTGCTTGGAGGCTACCAGGGCGTTTCGGTTTTCGATCTTTTTGTACTCGCGCTCAAACGCCTCGGAGTCGATACCGATCGACGCGGCCCAGTCCGGAAACGCACGCGGACAGAACGAATCGTAGTTTTTATATAAGAGTAGTAAATAGGGCCAAAACTTACCGAGCTTACCGGCGCCGACCATCGCCAGGCCTCCCTCCAGCGAACCGGGGTGATCTTTGAGTGGAAACGGTCGAAAGTAGAGTTGAACCTTGTTCTTTAGCGGACCTGACACCACCGCTTCGTGAAGGGCTGGTACGAGCACTTTACAAAAGGGACAACGCGCGCATGCGTAAACCACGGCCTTGACCGGAGCCAGGGGATTGCCCACGCGCGTGTTCTGATCCAACTCGATGACCGCGGGCTTGCCCATGGAAAGCATGCTTTGCGCCCGCTTGGCCATAGCCCGCTCGATCGCCTCACGCGATTTTCCCTCCTTAAGCTGACGGCAGATGTCCTCGGCCAAACGCAATACGATCGGATGCGCCGGCTTTTTCGCGAGGCAACGTTCGAAGGTTTGGTCACAGCCGTCATAGGGATGCATGGCGGAAAAAAGCTCGCGAGATAGCGCTTTTGTTTTCGGGGGAAGCGCGTCGCAGGTCGGGGTTCTAGCCGAGGCCTGCGAGCGCGATACCAAAAGCACGGTCGTGCAAAAAAAGAGAGCGACAAAGCTCGTCACGGCTATTTTTTTCATTATATCCATCCCTCCTTGTCTATCCTTCCGATCGGATCGATTCACGGCGCATGATCCATCCGTCGACGCCCAGGGGATTGCGATCGAAGAGCAGAACGTAGATCGACAGCAGTAACCAGCCGAGATCACGCACGATGGTGCGCGCGGAAATCGGATCCTCGTTCGCCCCTTGAGAGGCGAAGCAACCGCATGACATATCCAATCCCTTGGCCAAGGCGATGACAATGGCCACGGTAAAAACCAGCATCATAGCGGAAATTAATAGCGCCGCCGCTCGGGTGCGAAAACCGACAAGCAGCAAAACGCCCGCGGCCAGCTCAATCCACGGCAAAATAATCGCCATAAGATTGACGAGAGAAAGCGGTAGGATCTGGTACGTGGCGACATCGACGGCGAACGCGCCCGGGTCCATAATTTTATGGTAGCAAGCGAATAGAAAGACCAATGCCAAGTAAAACCTTGCCGGCAAGGCCAGATACGCGTGCCCTTTCCACTGAAAGATCCGGCTCACGGCTCACCTCGAGAAGACAGGCTTTTATTCAACTCATTGAATCCGCCCACGACATAGGAAACGTTGCGGATGCCTTTTCCCGCGATTTCCTTGGCCAGCTGTTCTCCCGAGTCCGGGTTCTCGCCGTCGCCATAGACCACGACGCGCCTGGCGCCTGAGGCCGCGATGGATTGGATTTTTTTGGGTTCGGTCGGCTCGAGGTAATCATAGGTAATATTGATCGCGCCCGCGACATGCCACTTTTGGTAGTCGCCTGAAGGGCGAGCGTCGATCAGCAAGGTGCGAGGTTCCTCCGGCTTCAACGCCTCCGCCTCGATGGCTTCGACCGCCCCCTCGGTCACCGGACAGGGCACCAAAATCTGGTATTCGCTTCGCTGTATCAGCGCTATTCCATCGGCGCGAAAAAAATTAAAAACCAGCGCGACGAGCGCGCAAGCGGACGCGATCAGCACGGCATCGCGCGACGCCAGCCACAACGAACGAAGTAGCCCCTGATCTCGGTTCGAAGCCGAATCGGTTGAGGCTATTCCACGCATGAGGACCCCCGTTGAATCGATTCTTCGCGTCTTAGAAGATCCTGAATCCGTTCTTGCGTCTCCTCGGCGTTCAGACCGTAATCAATGGCCACGTGACCTTCCGGCGTATATGCTCGAGGTAACCATGGATCAAAAGAAAGGTTCCAGAACCACTTCGCCAGAATGCGATGATCGGTGTAATCGTACGCCGCGACAGTACTGAAGCGCTGGCTATATTCGTAGGTGAGGCCCGCCTTAGCGCCGTCCCATAAAGGTGGAAAAAAAGCGCTGATCGAGAGCTTGATCCCGGTATCGCGGCGGTGGGTGTCGGACGACGCCGACGTAAAAGCGCCCGCCGAGTCAGGATAGCTATCGAAGTCGACTAGCGCACCGCCTCGCATAGACCAGCGCTCCGGCAGTCGGGCTTCCGCTGATATAAGGAGGGTACCCCCGATAAGATCATATTTATCCGTGTGGGCGTTATACCCGCGCGCGGTCAGCGCGCCCAGCAGCCGCCAGGTTTCGTCGATATCGACGTTGCCGCCCACCCCGCCGTCCAGCTCGGTTCGAGTGCGCCCGATCTCGCGATAGAGCCTTTTTCCGGCTCCCGCGAAAAGGGTCAGCGCGGGCAATAGGCTCACCTCAACCTCACCGCGGTGGGCGTTATAGAACCAAATCGGCCCCTCGTTGTATCGGTCGCCTCCCGCGAGTAGAAAGCTCTCGTAGCGGTAAGCTAAAAGCGCGTTGGGGGTAGAATCGCCGATGATTAGGCCGGGACGACCGCTTACCAATAAATAGCTAAACGGTTGACCGGCATCGGAAGTATAGCCGAGCGCCCGTCCTTCCAGCTCGGCTGAAGGTCGAAGATAGCGGCTGGCGGGCGCGACCAACTGAAGCCAACCTCCCACTTGGCCGGTCGGGCTCGAGGCGTCCTCGCGCGCGCTTTCGGCGTCAACCGGGGAGCCCGCGCTCGCGTTCGAAGTCCATCCGAGAGCGAGATCGAGCCTGGCGGTTAAGGGAGCGATATAACCCGGGTCCAGCATAGTGATTTGACGGTTTAAAACCGCGAGATCTTCAGCGTACATCGCGCTTTCGCTCTTCGCCTCCTGCAGGTGTTGTCGGGCGTAATCGGGCTTTTCCGCGTGTTGTTCCACCATCGAGTATAAGAGCGACTTTCGCGCGGCGGCAGGCGTGTTGGGCCGGCAACTCGCTGACTCGAGCGAATCACGCGCCTGCTCGAGCGCGCCCTGTTGAAGCTGAATCCACGCGCTCCAGAGCCACGGCTCGCAGTCGCGCGGGAAACGTGACGCGAGATCGTTCAGCGTGCGCAACGCCCAGAAGGTATTGTCGTCCTCGAGATAGGCCCGCGCCAACAGCCAGCGGAGCGTTTTCGAATCCGGGTGGCGTTCGACGGCCGCTTTCAGCCAGGCGACCGCCTCGGACGCGGGCCCGCGCTCGAGCACCTCTCGACCTTCAGACTCGTTTTCTGAGAGAGAAGAACGCGTCCTATGATCCGTTGTCAAAGACCTATCGCCCCTTTGCGCCTCGATTTGCGGCGCTTGAAACAGCGCGAGAAAACCGTATAAGCCAGCCGCGAATAATAACTTTTTCAAGTCGTTACTCCTCGATTAGTTGTGTCCTGAGCATATCGATTTTCGTCTGAGACACGCCGAAGGTTTCTAATACGCCGTCGATGCCTCCGCGACGTTCGACCTCGTCGATCACCGCTTCAATGCATTCGGTTTTCACATCGACCCCGGCCGATTCTGAAAGCTCGAACTCCTCGACCACGGTCTCTCGATCCGCTCCGAGCGCGAGCAGTATTAAAGCCACGATGAAATTGGTTCGATCGCGGCCGATTTCGCAATGCAAGTAGACCGGATATGACCCGCTGTCGCCCAGCACGTCGAATACCGTCCTTACCGCCTCGGTTTGCTCCATCAGCGCGAGGTAGTTTTCCGGCGTGTCGGGCAGCAGCTTCGGCATCGGCGCGAGTATTTGTTTCGCCTGCGATGTGGTGCAGGCCGGGGGAGGCGACGAGGCTTGGACCGACGCTTCCCGCAAGTCGACGATGGCGTGAATCTGAAGCTCTGCGAATTCCGCGCATCCGGCTTCGCTCAACGGGACGAGCGTCCCTCCTCTCATGACGCGTCTGCAGCGGACGTGTTTACCGCCGGCTAAGGGCCAGTCTCCAATATCCCTCGCGTTGGTCACATCATACTTCAGCACGGGCCTCTGGCAAACGCTCTCTTCCCCGCCCTCGCTCTGAGGCGAGCTGTCGCTCGGGACCGTGCTTCCGCTGTCGCTCGGGGCCGTGTTCCCGCTGTCGCTCGGGGCCGTGTTCCCGCTGTCGCTCGGGGCCGTGTTCCCGCCGTCGCCCTCGCGAGTCGCGTCCTCGGAAGTGCTACACGAGATAACCAAAAGCAAAGCGTAAAACAAGAATAGAACGGCGTCACAAGCGATTATTTTTTTTATCACGGCACACCTCCGTCCGAAGCGCTTTTAGGCGTGAGACAACAACGAAAACCGAGAGCCGAGGGATCCCAATCTCCGGGCACGTAGTCGCAACGGTGTAAGGTCTCAGAGTCGATGCAATTATAGGCGCCTCCTCGAACAGTCTTGTCGCTCCCGCCCGCGGTTCGTTCCCATAGATTGCCGTTGATATCAAAGACACCCCATTCGTTTGTGCAATCGGCTAAGGATCCCGTCGGCAGCAGATGATATCCATCGCGTCCAAAGGTTTCGATTCCATTGCAGATCAAGGGGTCATAGCTGTTCCCATAGCCATAAATGGTTTTGTCCGGTCCCGTGCACGCGAGCTCCCATTCCTGCGCGGTGCAAAGCCGTTTATTCGAGGCCGCGCACGCGGCCTCCGCGACCTCGTTGCTCGGCGCTTGCCAGGGTAAAACCCCTCGCGCGCTGAGCGCCCGCGAGCTATCGCTACCGGTACTCGTTTCCGTGGCGTCCGGGCGGGAGGCCTCGAAGCGGTCGATGCAAAAAACCTCCGCCACCGGCACCATCTCCTCGGGACAGTTGAGAGGCTTTTTCTCCTGCTCCTCGTTTTCGTTCGGGGCGGGCTCGCACTCATAGTTGACGCATTTAAACCCGATGCCGCACGCGCTATCGTCCGTGCATTTGTATTCGCACCTTCCGAGCGTGCATTCCTTGGGATACGGGCAATCGCGGTTTTCGTAACAGCGCTGATGCACGCAGCTTTGCGTCAATATTACCAATATCAAGCAATATATCGTGCGAGCGTTCAATCGGACGGTTCCTTATCAGAGTGATGACCAGGTTAAAAAGAAACGAATCGGCCGGTTTCGTAGACCGACGCCGCTCACGGCAATATTCGTCTCTCGTAACCGTCATCGAGAACAATTTCAACAGCAATCATAATGCCTCAATCGGTTTGATTATCTCTTGCAGGATCTTCGCGGTCGCCGAAGAGACGTATTCATTGACAAACGCGAGGCCTTGATCGCCCGATTCGGCGATTTTCGGGTCGATAGGAATCGACCCGAGAAACGGCACGCGCATATCCTCGGCGATTTGCCGCCCGCCGCCGGAGTTGAGAATATGGGTGACCTCTCCGCACTTGGGACATGCGAATCCGCTCATATTTTCCACCACGCCCAGCACCGGGACCCCGAGTTGCCTGCAAAAGGAGATGGACTTGCGCACGTCTATGGCCGCGATCTTCTGAGGTGTCGTGACCACGACCGCCCCGTCGACCTTACCGAGCAATTGGAAGACCGAAAGCGGTTCATCGCCAGTTCCAGGGGGCGAATCCACGATCAAAAAATCCAGCTCGCCCCAGGCTGCATCCCTTAAAAATTGCTTGATAGCACCCATCTTAAGCGGTCCCCTCCAAATCACGGCGGTGTCTGGATCGTTTAGGAAAAAGCCCATCGACAGCACTTTCATTCCCTGCCAATCCACCGGAAGAATCTCACCCTCGGTACCCTGCAATTTTGCTTTTTCTATGCCCAGCAATGTCGGCACGCTCGGCCCATGAATGTCGATATCCAACAGGCCGACTTTTCGGCCCTTCATGGTCAAGGATACGGCTAAATTGACCGCAATAGTGCTTTTACCGACCCCGCCTTTTCCCGACAGCACGACGATTTTCTTGTGGATATCCTTGAGTCGTGATTCGAGCTTAAGCCGATCCGCGCGCTGTTCCTCGCTTTCACGATGATGCGTTTCCGAGTTCGAGCGCGGATTGTTATGATTAGATGTGTTGTCCATTCTGACCTCTTTATTATCTAGTTCTCGCTTGCACGCGAGTTGGCAGCGGTTGATGCCGTGTCTTGTCCGCCGCCGCGCGCGTTTTGCAGGTGCGAAACGACGTTATGCCATAGATCATTGATCTGTTGCGAGGCGGGGCCTTGGCGTTCAACGCTAGCTTGCGCCTCTATTTGAGCTCGGGTAACTTCCGGATCATAGCATATACGACCTACGATCTGTGCGCCGGATTGAAGCGCGTCTTGCTCGATCAGCTCCGTGATTTCGGGATTTAAGTCCCATTTGTTTACGCACACCATGGCGGGTATGTCGAAATGTCGCGTCAGGGTGAGAACGCGTTTTAGATCGTGCCGGCCCGAGAGCGTCGGTTCGGTTACGGTCAATACCGACGTCGCGCCGGTAATCGACGCGATGACGGGGCAACCGATTCCCGGAGGACCATCCACGACGATCAAATCGATGTGGTTTTCTTCAGCCAGGCGGCGAGCTTGCTGCCGAACGGTGGTGACGAGCTTTCCCGAGTTCTCGGCCGCGATTCCCAACTGCGCGTGCACCATCGGGCCGAAGCGGGTCTCGGAAACCATCCATTCACCACATAGCTGTTCGGGAAAGTCGATGGCCTGAGTCGGGCATAGACGAACGCACAACCCGCAGCCCTCGCACGAGAATGGTTCGATAAAATATCTCTCCTCTCCCGTCGCCAGCTTTTCTATCTTGACCGCGTCGAACCGACAACACAGACAACTTCCGCACTGAATACAGTCCGACTGTCGGATGATCGCCCGATTACCGGCGCGAAAGTCGTGCCGCTCAATTACTCGAGGCGATAGCACGAGGTGTAGGTCCGCGGCGTCCACGTCGCAGTCCGCGATGACCGATTTGCCGGCAAGGGCGGCGAAAGACGCGGTGATGCTGGTCTTTCCGGTTCCGCCTTTACCGCTGATCACGATAAGCTCTCGTATCATAGAGCGCTTTCTACCCCTTGTTGCACGGCGGCGTATCGCAGCGTTGTTCTCGGCCGCAGCAGGTTCTACCGGTCCGTTCAAGCGAACATCCGTCTTTCGCGTTTTTAGAGGAGCGAGGCCCGCTGCCTTTGAGAATAAAGCCCGCGCCGCCGCTGAGTAGGCGCTCGACTTCGCCGTGGCATTGGGGGCACTCTTTCAGCGGCGCTTCGCTTATTTTCTGTTGCTGTTCGAAGCGATAGCCGCAAACGCGGCATTGATAGTCGTAAGTTGGCATTGACTAGCCTCCTGACCCTCGAATCGTTTCGAGGCAAGTATCTAGAAGATGTTGAAAGTGTTTTCGATATTGCGGCAGCGCTTTAACCGCCGCGATTCCCTTGGAATAGGCCTCGGCGACGCGGCGGTCGTCGGGAAGTTCGAGTAGCACCGGGATATCGTTTTCCTGACAAAAGCGATGAACCCGATCGTCGCCTATGCCTACTCGGTTTATAACCACGCCGAACGGCAGCTTTATCTCTCTAACCATGGCGACCGCCAAGGCCAGATCATTGAGCCCAAAAGGCGTCGGTTCGGTTACCAGAATCACGTAGTCCGCGCCGCTAATCGCCGCTATCACCGGACACGACACCCCCGGAGGCGCGTCGACGATAACCAGGGCATCCTTTCGACTCCGGGCCTTGACCGCGCGGATCAACGGGGGAGACATGGCGACTCCCACGTCCAACTGTCCGCGAACCACGCTGATTTCACCGCATCGCGTGGTCTCGATATCGCCGATGCGCCTCTCGACTTCTCGAATCGCTTGCCGTGGACAGACGAGCGAGCAACCGCCGCACGCGTGGCACAGCTCGGGAAAGACCAATGGTTTGGTTTCTAGCGATACGATCGCGTGAAAGCGACAAAAAAGGCCGCACTCGCCGCAGGCATCGCAAAGCGTTTCGTCGACCTCCGGCACTTTGGTGGTAACGACCTCGACGCTGTCAAGCGATCCGGATAGAAAAAGCGAGACGTTCGGTTCCTCCACGTCGCAATCCAGCAGTTGGACCTCAGAGCCGAGCGCGACCGCCAAGTTAATCGAAACCGTGGTCTTGCCGGTTCCTCCTTTGCCTGATGCGACCGCGACGATCATGACGACGTTCTCATATATTTCATAAAAGCGTTTCGAGATTAAACCGCGCGCCCGCAGCGACAGCGAATTTTACGCGCGAATCAAATAATCACTGTTCGTTGACCTCAGCCTTTACGACTAGAGGTCCTAAGAGAGCGACCTCAGAGAAGCCTCCGAGACGCTCTTGTCTTATGCCCAGTGGCCTTCGACATCCGCGGATTCAACGAGCGAGAGCCCGCCCGAGCGAAACTCGCTAAGCGCTTCGGCCACCGTGGCGGCGTCGGAATGATAGACCGAAATCCCCGCCGCGCGAAGCACTTGAAATGCCTTGGGACCGCAATGGCCCGTTACTACAACCTTGGCTCCGCTGCGGACGATAGTATCGGCCGCCTGGATGCCCGCTCCGCGGGGCGCGTTCAAGGCTTGTTGGTTGTCTATTAAATCGAATGTCTCTTTTTCGAGGTCATAGAGCAGAAACCTTGGAGCGCGCCCGAAGCGGCTTTCCAGCGCTCCATCCAGTTTCTCTCCCGTGGTGGTAAACGCGATTTTCATTTCTTATGTTCCTATTCTGGTTCCAAAACTATATTCGGTTTTCGATCGATTTCATTCGTTGATATTGCTTGTGTATCGGTGCATCATCGAGCGCTTTTGGGGGCGTGGATTTCGCTATTTCTGCCGACAAAAGCGCTGCGTTAAACCGGCCTGCCGTTGGCGCTCGTTGAGTCGCGCCGGCAAACGCGACTCGCGTACGGAGAGCTTACGAGCGACGCTATTCGTCTGACTCCGGCTCGATTGCCGCTAGCTGTTGTTTGACCCGGTCGAGTTGCTTTTGCAAGCTTTCGATTTGGTTTGCCAGCGATTGCGCATCGGCTTTCGGCTCCTGCTGCTGAAAGGGCATCGCCGACGGGGCATTTCTGAGCCAGCCGGGCACGCCGGTGGCGTAAAACATGTGTCGCCGTCCGCGCCCGCCGCCCGCTTGATTACCACCGACGGCGCCAAAACCGCCGCCGCGTCCCGACCTCATTTCTTGGTCCCGTGCCGTATCCCAATACTCGGAGTCGCCTGGTCCTCCGCAATATCCGGCGCCACGACCGGTTTTCGGCCCCATTCCCATTGGACCTCTTCCGTTTCTTCCCGGCATCTTATTACTCCTTTTTTTGTTTATCGTTGACCGTTGTTTTTATCAATCGGCTCCGTTGACGACGTCGGCCGCCTTTTGAGCCCGGGCCGCCCCGAACGCGTTTTCTTCTCCCGCAATAACCGGGCATATCTAACGCGGCGGTGGGCAGCGATTTTGAGAGAAAGGCTTGAATTACCTCCTCGACCGGACCGGCGACAAATCCGATAATATCGATGTTCCGGTCCGTTAGCTCGTGACTCAACGCTTCTGAGATCGCGCCACAAATGAGCGTTTTCACACCGAGTTGCGAGAGCCGGCTTATCTTTGTCAGAGGAGATGCGCCTTCGAATCGTTCGGTAATAGTGGACACGACGCGTCCCTTTTCGATGTCTAGAATTAACGCTTCCCGGCATACGTCAAAGACGGGCGAAATACGACCATTCCAAACCGTTATAGCGGCCTTCATAGGTTGATATCCTTTGCTAAAGATCCAACAAAGCAATTAGCGCGCCAAGATTTTAGATCTCTATAAATCCATCGAAACCGCATCTGTTATAAGCGAATCGTTAAACGCCGCCAAAGTGCCTATCCGTGTTAAGTCGCGGCTTCGCTACTATACTAAAAAACGGATTCGCGATAACGCGACACAGATGGTTCCGAGAAACCGTCACGGTTTTCGACCGCGCAAGGCGCGTCGCGCCGGTAACCATGCGAGAAGAATCGACAAAAACAGAACCGCTGCGGGATTCGGCGCGTCGCCGCGGCCGACGCGACATCCGCACCCCTCGTCGCCGTCGTCTATCGCGTCGACGCATTTCCCGTCAACACAGAGCCGATCGTCTACGCAATCGCTATTGAATTGGCATTCCGCCATCCGTCCGGAATCGCCGTCCTCGTCGGTATCGCGCTCGAGATCGTCGTTGCCGTTGTCTACGGAAGCGCTATCGGAAGCTTTCGTCGCATCGCTCTTGGCGCTCGAGTCTTTTGTCGGTGCAATGCCTGCGTCCGGTAATTGTGTTTCCGCGTCGTGTTGTGGTGGCGCCGTTCCGCTATCGGGCGGGTTTTCGCCGGCGTCGTCCGGCGGCGCTCCCGGGACGCATCTCGCGGCCTCGCAATGTTGGTCTGAAGGACAAGCGGTATTCCAATGTTCCGCTTCCGGGTCCTTGGGAGACAAAAAACAGAGACCGTCAATATCGTCTTGCAGCGGCGTGCGTTTCCTATCGCTTGAATAAGCGTAAACGCCGTCGAGAATCGACTGCTCCGATTCCGAGTACGATAGCCCGATGATGTACAGTAGTTGGGAAGTGATGACGCCTTGTATATCGTGTGTTTCCGGTGACAAATCATCCGCCCATTGATAGGTTTCACCGTTTAAGCCGATGCCGAACTCGATAAACTCGCCGTCGGGGTTTCTCAGGCTCCATGTCGAGGCCACCGCGGTCTCGTTTATACCGCTTTCCGGAGGCCAGCTTTCGTACCAGCTTATCAAGTTAATGCCGTCGGCGGTATCGGCCGGATAGTGTCGAAAAACGTTTGTCGTAGTCGTGCCCTTATAGCTAAAACGAATCCCCGTGCACTCGATGCTCTGGATGGCATCGAACGCGGCCAGGACGGCGGCTTCGCAGCGCTCAAAAGGTAAATCGCCGCAACCGTTTTCGTTGAGCCAAAAAGACACCTCCTGCTCGGGCGGCCAATGAAGCGCTACCGAGCAATCGTCGTTATAGCGGATCTCGTATGCGTATGAGACGTTGGGAGCGAGCGCGGCGCATAGCAGAGACAGGATCGCCGCCGAAAGCGCGCGACGCCGGGTTATCAGCCGCTTGATGGCGGGTAGCCGTTCACGCGGCCATTTTCCCGCGGTCACGCCGACGGCCGACGCGTTGGGTAAAATCGGCCGTACTCGGGTCCGCCGCTCTCCTCGTGCGGGCGCTACAAATGTTAAACTGCTTCGGCGATCGGCCGCTACATTGATTCGGGCGTGAAGGTTTGCGCTACCAGGTATATAGGATTTTCTCATGCTTTCCCCCTTGATAAAAGAGTGTATTTACCAACGGACTTTCCGATTATCAAATAATTCGTCCTATCCGTTAATACTCGATCGGCAATAATAAACCTTAACGTTGCAAAAAACGTCGAGCGGAAACGCGAAAAAAGCTATGAGATAAGGGCGCGCGGAACTTTTTTTGGACCGCAGCTTAGTGCACCCTAAGTGAGGTTCAAAAAAAGTGAGCACGCCCTTAGTTCGCGC
>JAFGIB010000029.1 GCA_016929805.1 Deltaproteobacteria bacterium
TCCGATCCCACGAATCGAACCATACACTTGGATAGAAGTTGGGCGATCGCAACGCCGGATGCGCTTTTCGGATCGCCGCGAGCGTTCCGTACAGCCATCGCATGAACCCCGCCGTGGAATCAGCCCCGAGAGTAGTCCAGCGTTTCGGCCTCGGCACCACGCGCTGAAGGGTTTCTGTTTCTTCGTATCCTTCCGGCATCCAGTAGTCTTCGCCGAACTCTTGACCGCTGAAAACCAATGGCGCGCCGCATACGGTGTAGAGCGCAATCGCATGCGGTTGGGTGCGGTACCAGCGCGCGCGCCCACCGGCGTTTGACGCGACTTGCGCGTGGTCGTGATTCTCAATATACGTGGTGGGAACTCGCCCGGCGCCGAAGTCCCGCGCGCTGTGCAATAGGCGCATAATTCGACCATCGAGGTACCCATACTTTAACCATTCGCGCGAGCGCCAGTAAAACTCGTCATACCAGCAACTGGTTGCGTCGACCTGGTTAGCCACGTCGATCGCGGCATAACCGGCAAGGTGCTCGATAATGAGCGAAAAATTCCTCTGCCCCGTGTTACCTAGATAGTCGCGTAGATCGGCTATGAGTTTCGGCAATCCGTGGCTCGAATCGCCGGGTACGTAGAAGCCTTTGGTGAAATCGAATCGAATGCCGTCGATGCCAACGACCTCGATCCAATACTTGCAGACCTCTAGGACAAACTGCTGAGTGCACTCGTTGCCGAAATCGAGGTTTTCAAAGAAGCCGCCCTCGCCGTAATCGCCGATAAACGGGCAGTCTTTTAGCTCCTGGTACAACCAGTAGTACGCGAATCCCCGATTGAACATGCGTTTTTCCACATGGTTAAAAACGCCGTCCATGATGACGTGGAGCCCCCTCGCGTGACACTCTTTGACGAATCGCTTCAACTTTGAAAGCTTCTCGGCCGGCATCGCGGGATTATCCACGTAGTAATTTTCGACGGAAAAATACATGAAGGGGTTGTAGCCCCAACTGAAATCGCCGCTCGGCCAGGCCGTCCACGGCAGCGTCTCAACGGCGTTAAACCCGAGGCTCGCGATATAGTCGAGCCTATCGATCAACGCGTCCATCGGGGTACGGTTAGCCCGGTACTCGGAGGTGAAATCTCCGATGTGCAGCTCGTAAATGATCAAGTCCTGTAGAGGCAAACGCTTCGTCAGAGGCGGGACAAGATTCTGTTGTGGAGTTGAACCGCCTACCACCACCCCGGCGTTTTCGAATTCGTCAGACCCGCCGTAGCGGGCACAGGGATCGCCGACGATTCTCGTCTCGCCGTTGACGAAAGTAACCAGGTATTTGTACTGATAAAAACCGTCTGGAAGCGGATCGGTCTTACACGAGTAAAGCGTTCCCCCGTTGTACGCCTGGGGAGTCAACGTTAAGGCTCGTGAAACGTCCCACTGCACTCCGTTTAGGGGTTGGTGAAAATCCCCAACCACGCGTAATGCGACGATTTTTGGGTCGCCACCGCGCTTATAGGCGCTTGCACCGGGAAAAAAGAGTTTGAATTCGATACAACCGCTCTTGTCATATGCGCCGAACTTTCTGTACATGCTTCACCTTCCTGTTCTTAAGATCGGCTCGATCCCCTAACTCATTTGGACCGCGAGCCGCGATCTGCCCTTATTGTATATAAGCCAAACGTAAACACCCCCTTGTCCATCTGCTGTTTTTGCTTTTATGGATTTCGGATTTGGATACGGGCGGTATATATACTTGATCTCATTGGTTTGTATCTCGTTTTTTCTAAAAAACGCGATCAGTGGTTAGGTATCGCATTCGGGCAATATTTATGCCGAACCGTAGCTATCGAAATCGCTCTAAAATTCAGTCGTATTGCCTTATGAGGAACTGTTCGCGAACAGTTGCTGAGCATTCACCATCAGTTCGCGCTTTCGACAGATCAAAAGGCGAGCGTGGCGCTAGGAATCAATCGAACGTTTTTCCTTGGCCTCGACCGCTTTGACGAACATCCGCACGTACTCTCCGGCGCTCGTCAATGCAAAAAAGAGGCTGGTATAAAGCATAACCAAGCCAACCGCGTTCAGGCTTACGGTCACGTCAAAAAGCCAAAAGTCGACGAAATAGGTGTCGTGTAAAATCAACATCGCAACCGCGACGTTCTGAAGCGCGGCCTTATCCTTGCCTCCCTGTCCCGCCGAAATCACCAGACCTTCGCTGATCGCTATAGTCCGTAATGAGGTTACACAAAGCTCTCGAGCCGCGATGATAATGACCACCCACGAGGGAACGCGATTGATTTCGACCATAGCGACTAAAGATGCCAAAATAATTAGCTTATCTGCGAGCGGATCAAGAAACTGACCCAGCAAACTGATCAGCCCCTGCCTACGCGCAAGCCATCCATCGATAACGTCGGTTACTGCCGCCAAAGCGAAAAAGATCACCGCCCAGAAGTTGCCGATACGAGTCTCCTGATACACGAACCACAGCACCAAAGGGATCATGATAATGCGCAACATCGTCAACATGTTAGGTAAATTGACGATATCCTGTCTGATGCTGCTGCGGCGATTATTAGTCTTAATATCGATGCGTTTGACCATGCGAAATGCCAAACCATGTGCGAATCAGTACGACTTCTTTTTACGCCAATAACCCGTCGATTTCACAAACCAGTCAATACTCTAAAACCTATGCGCCATTCCGGCGAATGGCCTGTTCGACAATCGATGCGATGCGGTACAACCGTGGCAGTCGACCTCAACGAGGTCGATACTACGCCTTAACGTTGCAAAAAATCCGTCGGCGTAAAGCGCTTCGCTCGCGAAAAATAGCGCGAACTAGGCGCGTGCTCACTTTTTTTGAACCTCACTTAGGGTGCACTAAGCTCGGGTCCCAAAAAAGTTCCGCGCGCCCTTATTTCATCGCTCTTTTCCCGTTTCCGCTCGACGTCTTTTGCAACGTTAAGATACATCTACTGCAGCTCCTCTTCAAATGCTAGAGCACCGTTCGGTTTAAACGTCTTTGAATTCGCCAGGATAGCGAGGTCAGATGAAACTTTTCAAAAAGCCGCGGCATACGTATCATTTCGAGCTAAACGAGAAATCTCAAAAAGAAATCTATCGTCGCCTTTGGCTCTTCGAAATAACCGAGTACCGCAGATGACGTGGATAAACCGCGGAATCGTGGCGGTTCGAATCTCGTCGGTTTCATACCATACGGTGCTATGGGTTGAGCGATAGCAAAAACCATCTCTTAAATACCTCTTTTCTTTCGAGCGGGACTACGCCGTCTGATCGCGATGCCGGGATCTCGGCTTTTTTCATTCAAACGAGTGGCGAAAAAGCTATATCCGACTATATCGAGTGGCACGAATTTCGTTATCGTCTTCAATGAATCGGCCATTGTCGAAAGACTCCTCTGTAACCGCTCGCGGGCTATTGAAAAGCATCGTGCTCGCTACCGTTCTAAGCATCGCGGTCTTTGCCGTACTTTCGATATACAGCGATGTTCGGCAGCTTCAGGCAAATCTGGCGGTTTTTACCTATTGCTCGCTTGCGTTCGCGTTCCTATTGGCGTCCGGAAACTACGGGGTCCGCTTTATTCGATGGCAATACTATCTGCGACATATCGATATTATCGTTCCTAGCGGGGAAAGCGCGCTCGTCTTTCTATCCGGATTCGTCATGAGCGTTACTCCGGGCAAGTTCGGAGAGGTATTCAAATCGCTTCTGCTTTACGAATCGAGAAGGATCTCCATCGCAAAAACGGCACCGATCGTGGTCGCGGAACGACTGACCGATTTAATGGCGTTGGTCGTGTTAATCGCTTTAGGCTCGCTTTCGTTTAAAGAAGGCATTCCGATTACGATATCCGGGGCATCTGTCGTCGCTCTAATCTTGATGGCGTGCGCCTTTCGGCCTATAGGCGATTTTTTTCTCGCTCTGTTTGACAAGCTGCCGCTGACGAAGAGAGTCGGTCCGAAGTTAAGGGAGGCGTATAATTCTCTTCTCGAGATGACTCGTCTTTGGCCTCTACTGGTCGGGACCGTTATCGGCGTCGTCGCGTGGGGTATGGAATGCGCGGCTCTTTACGTTATCGTCCTGGGCTTCGGCGTTTCCGTCCTAAGTTGGGACGCGGCGACTTTCGCCTATTCGACCTCCACTATGGCCGGCGCGTTAGCCATGATGCCGGGCGGGCTCGGCGTTACCGAAATCGGGATGGCCGGTCTTCTACGGGTTTTAGGTGGTTCAGAAATGACGATTTCCCTCGCGACCGCAGCGACGATTCTAGTGCGCATAGCAACGCTTTGGTACGCGGTCGTAATCGGAATCATCGCCCTCGGAATTCGGCGAATCTTAAGTAAACCTTAACGTCGCAAAAAATCCGTCGGCGTGAAGCGCTTCGCGCGCGCAAAATGGCGCGAACTATTTCATCGCTTTTTTCGCGTTTCCGCTCGACGTTTTTTGCAACGTTAAGGTAAATGGTAAAATGGCCGGTGCCCCCAAATGGCCTAAACGCGGAGGGGTAAAAGCGAATAGCGTTCTCGCATTGACGCTACCGTAGAGGCGATGCTACCCACAGACGCGAAACAGTATCAAGCAGGATGGCTCGCCGGAGCGCCGAGATCGAAACGACCCCGCGATCTGTACCGTTTATAGCCACCCGTCGACGCTCTGCGAGCACGCGTCGGGATGGAAAAAAGAGTTGCATTATCCACACGTTAGCGTGAATTGAAGAAAGGAAAGAATATGCCAGCAGTCGTCGTTGTCGGCGCCCAGTGGGGCGACGAAGGAAAAGGAAAGGTCGTCGATCTATTTTCCGGATTTTCAGATCAGGTCGTGAGGTATAGCGGAGGCGCGAATGCCGGTCACACCATGGTTGTACAAGGCGAAAAGCTGATCTTTCATTTAATTCCGTGTGGCGCGCTTCATCCCAATATCGACTGCGTGCTCGGCCAGGGCATGGTGGTGAACCCGGAGGTTCTCATCGAAGAGATCGACCTGTTGAACCAACGCGGTCTATTCCAACCGAGTCGTTTTTTATTATCCGATCGCGCTCACTTGGTTATGCCCCAACACCTTTTGATCGATGAGCTTCGAGAGCGGGGAAAAGGCGCGATCGGTACGACGAAAAGAGGCATCGGCCCGACTTACGAGGACAAAGTCGCGCGCCGCGGGTTACGCGTGGGTGATCTTCTTTCTCCAGCTCGATTTCGCTCAAAGCTCGAAGACAACCTGGAAGTCCTCAAACCTACGATCGTTGCGCTGGGAGGAGAGATTCCCGATATCGCCGCGGTTTTCGAGAGCTACATGAAGTTCGGAGAAAGGCTCAAGCCGATAATCGGAGACGCATCGCGGCGCGTGTACAGCGCGTTGATGAATGGCTCGAAAGTCCTGATGGAAGGCGCTCAAGGAACGATGCTGGACATCGACGGGGGCACCTATCCATTTGTTACGAGCTCTTCGACTGTCGCGGGCAGCGCCTGTATTGGGGCCGGCATCGGTCCGACTCACATTTCCGAGGTTTACGGCGTGAGTAAAGCGTACACAACACGAGTCGGACACGGGCCCTTTCCAAGCGAACTCAAAGGCGAGCTGGCCGAGGAATTGCGTGAACGGGGCGGGGAATATGGAGCCACAACCGGAAGACCAAGGCGTTGCGGCTGGCTCGACATTCCGGCGCTTCGCCTAGCGGTGCGCGCAAACGGATTGACGGGGATAGCCCTGACCAAGGTAGACGTGTTGACAGGTCAGGATCGGATACAACTGTGCGTTGAGTACGAGCTTGACGGTAAAAAACTCGAGTTTCCGCCCTTCGAGGATCTCGACCGAGTTCGGGCCGTCTACCAGACACTACCGGGTTGGAAAGAACCGCTCGGCGACTGTCGCTCGATTGATGATCTGCCGCAAAACGCGAAAAAGTATATTAACGTAATCGAGAAAGCGGTTCAATGCCCGGTCACACTGCTTGGCGTCGGGCCCGATCGCGAGCAAACCATCGTCGTACGATTCCCCTTCAAGTAGCGGATTAAAAGATAATGCCGCTCTTAAAGACGGCGCGAATTTTAGGGCAAATCGCCTCGATTCCTTCGATGATCTGTGCGATTCGTTGGTGGGCGATGCAGGACTTGAACCAGCGACATCCTCCGTGTGAAGAAGGCACTCTACCTCTGAGTTAATCGCCCAATATCTACCGGGATTTCTCGCCGTTTTGTGCAAGGAGCCGGTTACAGTTCCCGGTCGACCTCCTATAGCGACGGCGAGAAACGCTAGGTAGCGCTACGTATACCCTAAGGTTGCAGAAAACGTCGAGGAGAAATTGAAGGGCTAACCTGCAAAATTCGCCGGCGAGCAAGAGAGCCCCAACGACGTACGATGACTGAGCGAATCGCTCAAAACGAATTCGAGCCAAACTTGACGCGAATTCGGCGAAGAACGTGTTTAGCCGCGCTCGATTTCAAGCGCCTCAACTTCCCAGTTGAGAAAGCCGCCTTTGAGATATCCAACCTCAATACCCTGCTCTTTCAGCTTTTCGGCAAGCTGTTTCGCCTCATCCTCGCCGCGAGAGTAGAGCACCGCGAACCGGCCGTCTTTCGAACGTAAGCGGTTCTGCTGGTCCGCGATTTTATCCGCGGGGATATTCAAGGCTCCGGGTATGCGGTAACGCCGGTAAGCGGATTCCTCTCGTATATCGATGGGAATGGCGCGCTGTTGCAAAACAAGTTCGCGTAATTCCTTTGGCTCTATCTCAAGCGACGACCCTCCCAAAACCGGCCTTACAAACTCCAGAAGCGTTTTCTTATCGACAGCGCCTAAAAGCTGATCAACCGGTTGGCCCTGGCTGAACAACACCAACATCGGGATGGATTGCACGCGAAAAGTACGAGCGATTATCGGACTGCGCTCTATATTTACGCGGACTATCTTCAACTTGCCTTCCAGCTCGACTGACAACTGCGCGAGAACAGGTTCGAGCTGCTTGCAAGGAGAACACCAGTCAGCGAACAAATCCACCAATACGGGGGTTTCGGAACGTAAAACCTCCAGTTCAAAATCTTTCTCGGATACCAGGCGAACCGACATAGTAAACCTCTTACAAACAAATAATTATGGTCTCGTAAACATTCAAGACTAAAATACTAAAATCGAGTATTATGTATCTTTTTTATCATCCGGAAACACCGCTTTTTTAGCCATAGTTCGTAATACTTGTATTATTAGATCGTACATATGAACACAGCCTTAGTCAGTGAAATCGTCAATCTTAAGGACCGCCACAACAGAGTTTCGAACAACCGGCACCCGCGCTTCAATCCGGGCTCGTTTGATCCACGGGATCAATGCCGCGACAATGCACGCGTTATTCCGAGGATTATACGACCGTTGAGCGATGGAAAACAGCCGAAACACGGAATGCGAAGCTCAAAACGTGTTTTTTATTTCGAGTCCTCAAAGTTTTCCCCAATATTAGGATAGCGAATCAGACTGTCGGGAAGGTTTATTAGTGCTGGCTGTTATTTGTCTATACTGGACGAAGCGGATCAACACATAAGAGAGATCAATTTTCTACTTTTTATTTTAGATGGATGTCACCTGCAATCGCTGCGGTGCGGAGTATGAATTCGAAGAGACACTAATCTCTGACCGGGGTACGACCGTCAAATGCACCAACTGCGGTCATCTCTTCAAAGTTTTTCACCCTCGAATCCCCTATGATAAATCGCTGGAAACCAAGCCGTGGCTGATTCGTAATACAAATGGGCTGGTCGAGCCGCTGCAATCGCTGGGAGAACTCGCGCGACTTATCACACAAGGACACTTTGTCGAGGACGATGAGATTTCCCGTACATCACAGGTGTGGAAACGTCTTGGGGATATCGAAGAATTGCGTTCGTTCTTTGAAATTTCCCGCCGTAGGAGCGATCGACCAAAAGCGCAATCCGAGTCCCCTATACCGGGGGTAGAAAAAAACGGGGGTGCACCTTCCCCGCGATTGCCAAACGGAATTCGATCGAGCGAATCGCCGACGCGGCCCGATATTTTTTCCGAAGCGGTTTCGGTGAAAACGGAAGCAAAAGCGGCGCCTCCACAAGCCAGACGGCGAGCTGATACCATCACCATGTGGAGTTCGACTCCACCGGCGATCACTTCGGTCGATCAGGATTCAGCGGCGGTTGAAGAAAAGCAACCGAGTGAGGAGAGTCGGGCCCGACAACGCAAACCGGCTCCACTGGTAGGACCCCTCAAAGCAGAACAGGTGGAGCCGCGCGTTACAAAACAAAGCGATTTGACGCTGACGGACAAACGAGACAGCGACAATCGACCTATTCGAGTTCAAACCGCTCGGGTTTCCGATGGGAGCGACAAAAACGGGAACGAAAAAAGGCAACCGGCTCCGCTATCCGCGTCGACTCCCTCCGAACGGGATATAAGCGCGGACTCGATGGTCGAAAAGCGCGAGCCGAGCCCGGTTCAGTTCGATGTGCCCGAACCGCCCGAACGGCTCGGCCGAGGCCGCGTAAAAATAGTCCTGGGGATTGTTATCGCAGTCGTTATTGCCGGCGGCATCTGGTTGGGTTGGTACTCGCTTGTTGATCGTCAACCTCGAAGCGCTCCGGTGAAATCAGAGAAACCAACCAGTCGAAAATATTGGACCGATCAAGCGAATGCGGTACTCGCGCGCGACCGCGTCGAAGGTTACGCCGCGTTCGTCGATAGGTACACAAAAAGCCTCGCTTCCGATCCCAACAACAAAGACGAGCAGATATCAATATCCCGAGTAAACGCGGTGTGGGCACAAGCTTTGAGATTCAAACTATTCGAGCAGTTCTACTTTAGAAAAGTTATTAAGGAAAAGCAGTCGGTCAACGCAGATGTTGTTGAATCTCAGATCATGTTGAATTCGGATCGCGCCAAGCTGCACGCGGAAGAAGCGCTACGCATCGATCGATCCGATCCCGAGGCGCAAATCGCATTAAGCGACGCCTTGCGGCTAACCGGAGATCTCGAGGCCGCTCGGCGAACTTTACATCAGGTTCGATTTATTCTCGCTGGTCCCTCAGTAGAATTTCTCCGCGTTTTTGCGCTTGAGCTCATCGACGAAGCAGACGGAGACTTTTCGAGTGGGCTGGAACTCGCCAAACAAGCCGTAGCGAGAGACGCCAAGGTCGTCCGAACGCGTTTACTCCTAGCCTATTGCGCGCTTGCGTCGAATGACGTGAACCTCGCGCGCCTTCAAGTGAAGGCGATTTTGCAACAGGATCGCGACCACCCTGAAGCACGGGTTCTCGAGAACTTGATCAAAGTCAATAAGAAGAAGGTCCAGAAAAGCTCGGAAGAGGCGGTTGAAGAGATTAAACCAAAGGATGACCTATCCAAGGATCAAAAACGACTAGACGCGGTCGCGCCAAGCGAAAAGCCCCTCGAGCCCGAGAAAACGCGACTGATCTCGACCTATATCGAGCTCGGTGATAAGGCGCTCGAAAACGGCAATATCGCAAGCGCTAAAAAGATGTTTGAAAGCGCGCTCGCCATCAATCCGGATGAGCCGCTTGCGATAAACGGATTGGGGTACATCGATTTAGAAAGGGGCCGAATAAACATCGCGATTATACGCTTTCGAAAGGCCTTAAAAAACGGTTACGTCGAGGCTAACATCGGGCTCGGCGAAGCGTTTCGGCGAGCCGGACGCCTAAAGGAGGCGTTGTTGGCGTACGAGCGGTACGCTCAAATTCGACCCAACGGCGGTGCGATTTCAATTGCCAGGCGTCAAATCGAGCAACTGCGCGAGCAGCTTTCCAACGCTACGACGAAGGATAAGACCTCAAGGGATTAAGAGCGTGTTTAAAAAGGTCCTCCGCTCGTCTTTCGGGCGGGACGGCGCAATCTGCGGCGTCACTCGCTCCTCGAAATAGAGCTGCTAGTCCTTTGTCGCGGCTCCTTGCATCTCGGACCGTCGCGCTCCGAAATACTCGGTCGGACCTAGTCAAACCTTAACGTTGCAAAAGATCCGTCGGCGTAAAGCGCTTCGCTCGCGAAAACAGCGCGAACCAAGGGCGTGCTCGGTTTTAGGGGCGAATTGGCCGTCGACTTGTTTGAGGCCTGAACGCTTACGTTGGATATGCCGCCGCGCTCATCCCCGACCTGATTCGACGGCTTTTCGCTCTAAACCGAAGAAGGGTAGCCCGGAAAAGGCTCCGAATTTCGGATTCGTAACAGGAAGAATATCGTAAAAACGTTTATCCCGGCAGCCCTACCCTGATATATTTTCCGATCATGGCCCGCTTGCCCTTAGAGCCGAATCCGGTGGCTGTGTATCTTCTGAGCTTGGCCGAACGCAAAGCAACGGGATTCGTGGAGGTGGGCGAAAGACGCGTCGTGCTAAACGACGGAGAGGTCGTCAACGTCTGGCCGGCGCCTGATGACGAATCGCTCGGAGAGTTCTTGCTCAAGTCGGGAAGGATCAGCTCGTCTGAGCTCAGTAAGGCCTTTTCTGACTCGGAAACCCTGCATACGAGTCTGGATATCTGTTTGAAAAACCGGGGATCGGTCGCGGAGGAGGCTTTGCTCGAGGCGCATAACGCGTTGTGGATAGACCGTTTGGTTCGGGGTTTTCGAGCCATGTGGCACGACAAGGCCGATTTACCGACATTAGAGCACGGCGGCCGCGCTCTTAAGAGCGCGAAATCGGTCCCATTGCCGATATTGGTCCTGGATGCGCTCGCGCGCTGCGCGATGGATGAAGACGCGGCAGTTGTCGGAAGCCACCTCAATAGCTACGTGGTCTGGTTGGACTCTCCCCATGCCGAGCTCGCGAAATCCTGGTCGACTATCGATCAGACTACAGAGCCGCAACTCGTTTCCACTATTCTAGTTCGAATGCCGCCTGCCGCAGCGACGATAGCGGCTCTCGCTCGCGCCGGCATCGTTGAGCTGACACGGCAAAAGCCGCCTTCGATAATGCCGGAGCCAAAAAAAGTAACCTTACCGCGACCACCGCCTCGGCTATCGACCTTACCCTCCCCGCAGGGACTCTCTGATGCGGTAGTTCTACGCAATCGGCCGCTGCCATCCCATATCAGGTATAAGCTCGAACATGAACAGCAAACATCCGCCGCGCCGAACCCGGTCATTACTCCAACCGAACTTCAGCCTATCCAACTCCAGGCTTCGCCTTTGCACGACCCGGTCGGTTTCGCCGAGCAAAAAGCCAAAGCTCTCAGCAAACGAGATGCACCGGCTTACGAAATCGCCCAAGCTTGGTGTGAGTTCGCGCAACTGATGCGGAATCGAATCGGTTCGATCGAGGATGCTGCTCGGGCCTACGAACAAGCCGCGGCAGCCGACCCTGCCTGCCAAGAGGCTCTCCGTCAGTCGTCGCTGCTCTTTCGTGCTTTAGGCGATGAAAGGCGGGCGACGACCTATGCTCGAGCCGCGGCGGATTCGGCCGCCATAGGAGCGGAACGCGCCAACGCGCTGAAGGTCGCGGCCTCGATAGCGCGCAGCAGAGGAAATATCGACGGTTGCATCGAAGCGCTGTGTGAAGCCGCGGCGGAAGACGATACACGACCCGAGCTACACGAGCTCATCGCCCACTTGCTCGCGGAACAGGGCAATCTCGACGGAGCCGTCGCGCACGCTCGCTTGGCCGCAGGCATCTGGCAGGCCGAGTTTCCGGAAAGGTCCCGCGCGATATTCGCTTGGGCATGCGAGCTAAAACCGGCCGAGACGAACCTTGCCCTCGAATATCAACAATATCTAAACGCCACGGGCCATAGCGAAGCGGCAATCGCTGTGCTCGCTGACGCGGCCAGGCGAACGCACGACGCGGATAAGAAGCGCGAGCTTCTTCTCGCGGGAGCGCAACTGGCCGAAGAGATAGAACGGTTCGACCTCGCGGTCGAGTTACTCATCGAGGCCTATGATAACGAACCGCACGTCGATTTGTACTACGAACCCTTGTACGAGGATCTAAGGAGCGCTAATGCGACCGCGCTCAGGGCGATTCTGGCCGAGGAATTCTCCGATGTCGGTCCCGAGGATCAACGCGCGCATTGGCTGGAAAGAGCGGGAGAAGCGACTTCGCAACTTCTCGGTAGCGGCCCGCGCGCGCTGTTGCTGTTTTCTCGGGCGCTTGACGTTGACCCCAAGGCTCAAAACGCGCTCACCCGGCTGAGAGAACACGCGACCACAGGACGCGACCGCGCGCTTTTGGCCAATGCACTACAACACGCCGCTGACGCTTATGTGCAGACCGATCCGCAGAAAGCAAAAAAATTGCTCGAGGAATTGGCGCTTCTTGCCGAGGTTCATCTCGGAGCCATCAATCGAGCGCTGAACGCTTGGAAGAGGATTCATCGACTCTTTCCGGATGACGATAACGCACTCGATAACATCTCTCGCCTCTCGTCCAAGGCCCGTATTCACGATGGTCTTTTGGCCGCGGCCGAACGCGAGCTCGCTTCAGCGCCGCAATCCGAGCGCTACAAATTCGTACGAAAGGTGGCCGCGATGTTACGCGATCGGCCCAAGGACCAGCGCCGCGTAGCCGATCTCTATCACGAATACGTGGCCGCAAGACCCGAAGACGAATCAGCGGCATCGGCCTTGATCTGGCTACTAGATATCATGGAAGAGTTGGAGGAATTGGCGGCCTTTCTACAGTCGTATATAGATCTAGTTACAAATAAGAGCGAAAAAATCCGATTGCTAGCCAAGCTCGCCGCCACCCAAACGCGCCTGGCTAACCATCGATCGGCTGCTCATACCTGCTTCACGCTTTTAACGCTGAGTCCTCAGCATTCCGAAGCTATAGCGCGTCTAAACCGAGCGGCGGTACGGCTTAACGACCCGGTTATCGTTCGCCGCGCTGCGGCCATGCGGGTACGCGTCGCCAACACCTCGCGCCAACGCGGGCGCGCTCTGGCCTATCTCGCCAGAGTCTTCGAAGCAAGCGGCGATATTAACGCGGCGGTTGCCAGCGCCGACGCGGCGTTAATAGCGGACCCAACGGCGGCGGACGCGGCTTTAATTCTCTTCAGACACGCTTACCGCCTACCGCCGGAACGTATCACGGTCATACTCGAAATGGTGCGCTCGATACTCGGGGATTCACAGCCCTTGTTGGTGACGCTCGCCCGCGCTGCTCTCGCGACCAACAACCGAACGCTGTACGCGAGAACGTTGGAAGCGTGGCACCAACTAATGCCGCTTGACGCCGAGCCGATACGCCAACTCTTGGCCTGGGAGATTCAAGGAGATAACGCGCACGCCATCGTGCGCGCGGCGGAAAACGCCTTAGCCGGAGAGGTCATCAACCCGTCGACATCCGCGGCGTTGCACGCGGCGATATCGCGGATTGACGCGCTCGGAATGCCGGCTCTCGCAGCGCAACTCGCCCTCAAGACCATAGACAGACTGGGAGACCAAACCCTGCCTAGGCTTACCCTAGAGCTCGCAACCCGGTCGAGGGAGGCGAAATTACTCGCATCGGCGTTGGAGCGGACGCTGACTTCTCAGCAGGGTGAAGCGCGCATTCACTCGCTGCGACAGTTGTCGCAGCTTCATCGCAAGGGCGAGGACAAACTGTCGGAGCTTCGCGCGTTGCTTCGACTCATAAACCTGGTTCCGGGAGACCGCGAAACCCTTAGCCGGCTAAAGAGCCTGTATATAGAACTAGGCGATGCCGAGCAGTTTCTCGCCGTGACGGCGCTCGAGGTCGAAGCTGCGGTTTCGATCGAGGAGAAGCTGCAGAAACTGTTGGAGTTGGCCGCCGCCACCGCGCAACTGACGGGAGATAAAACTCGGGTTGAAAAATATATTCGCGTCTTGATTTTGGATCACTTACCCGAACCGGATTGGATATCAACGGCCCTCGGCGTTCTCTTTACCCTGGACGATGACCTATGGGCCGTAGACCGGAGTCTTAAGATCGCTCTAGATGCGCCCCCACAACTCGGTGGCCCCATGTGTGAATGGATAGCGGCGACCGCTCGCGAGAGGCTGAATAACCCCGCTCTTGCGCTGCAAATCGCGGTCGCCGGTCTCGAGGTGTTTCCCCACCACGAGGGGCTTTTAAAGATAATGGAGGAGTTAGCCCTGGCGTCCGGGAATGACGGCGTCGCCAGAGAGGTTTACGATCGGCTGATCCGCTCATCGGTTGGGCCTCACGGGCGCCGAGCCATGGCTTTTCGCTCGGGACGTTGGTTTGAGCTCGCCGGTCTTGCGGAAGAAGCCTTCAAACGATATCTCTTTTCGTTTGATATATCTCCCTCGATCGGCGCGGCCTTTAGCGCCGCGAGACGTTTGGCCTATGATCTCAACCTACTTGAAGCGCTGCTGCAACTCGACCTGTCACTGGCCGCGGCGGCGCCCGATCTATTAATCAAAAAAGAACACCTATGCCGTGCGGGAAGATTTTGTCTGGATAAGCTTGGTAATCCAAAAAAGGCCTTTGATCTGCTACTCGAGGCGTGGATGATCAAGGGAGACGAGGCCGTTCGAACGCAGCTTTATCGGACCGTTCGATTGATCAAGAGCAAAGATCCGGCCGCTGCCAAAAAAGCCTGGGCGAGCTTGAACGAACACGGAGCGGTCAACGCCGCGGAGATTGTGGATATCTCCGACGCCGACAGGCCCTCGGATCAAAAGCGAATCGAGCTATTCGGCGACTCGGGCGGCGATAATTCCAAGGTCGAATCCGCGAGCGTTCGCCAAGCGAAAGCGACGACTTTGGAATCGTTCGTTGAGGACTTCACCGATGAGCTAACCTCGAAGTTGGCGTTTGTCGAGAACGAATGTTTTCCCCTTCCCCGCGAAGACTCATTCGCCGACATCGTGGAAGATGAACCGAATGTATCTGATCAGCCCCCAAAAAATGAAGACGATAATACTAGCTAAAAAAAGAACCGAGGTAACCGAGGTAACTCCAGGCTAGACCTTAACGTTGCAAAAAACGTCGAGCGGAAACGCGAAAAAGCGATGAAATAAGGGCGCGCGGAGCTTTTTTTGGGCCGCAGCTTAGTGCACCCTAAGTGAGGTCCAAAAAAAGTGAGCACGCCCTTAGTTCGCGCTGTTTTTCGCGAGCGA
>JAFGIB010000332.1 GCA_016929805.1 Deltaproteobacteria bacterium
AAAAAGTGAGCACGCCCTTAGTTCGCGCTATTTTTCGCGAGCGAAGCGCTTTACGCCGACGGATTTTTTGCAACGTTAAGGTCTACTATAGAAAAAGCAAAGAATGAACCTTAACCTGGCAAAAAACGCCGAGCGCGTATCAGGCTCTAGGGTGTAATGACTCGGCGCTTTTACTCCTCGTCCGCAGGCAGGGCCTCGATGACCTCATCGCAACTCGGCTCTTCCTTCAGGCTCGATATTTTTTTCATTTCAAACGTGGTTGTGACCTCATCGTTCGGATCCTGATCGTCCAAAAAGTCGACCTGGTCGTCATTGCAGATACAAGGGCTGTCGTCGCACGAGCCCTCCGTGCGATTCTCTCTGGCGTCTTCCCAATCCTCGGCGTAACACGAGTGGTTTATGTTCGATAAAGACTCCGGGACGACGATACAGCTATAGACCCTTACATTCGTCATCTCAGGGTCGATGATGATGTCGCCGGTGATCTTCCCGCAGGTGTCGAGATCGCCGACGATCCGGGCGGTCGAGCGCCCGCCCGCGCTCACGCAGGTTGTTCTTCGATCCTCTTCGCTCCCGAGAGCCGGAGAGTAGCTATGGAACTTGTCGCACGATTCGAATCCGTTCACCTCGCGACACCAGCGATCTTCCGGACCTCTCGGCCAGAGGGTTGACCCGAGCTCGCCGTCGCCGTCGGCATCGTCCCATCTGGGCACGGGCGCGGAGCCTTTGCCGTCCCAAGTCTCGACCTCGTCGTTGCTCTCGGGCCAATCGCTGTTGTACGGATCTTCGAGAATAATCCCGTAGGTAAAGGCTTCTTCTTCCGGGGATTCGAGACGCGACCCCGCCTGCGCGTTTTTGATCTCTATCGCCATGGTCTTCTCGAACGCATACGTAGCGGTAACGTCATCCGGAATATACGAGGAGTAAACCTCGCCGGCGACCTCGAGACCTTCCGGAACTACAACGTGCGGCGTATCTTCCTGGCCGCAGCCCTTTTTCTCAACCTTGATCTCATCGCCGTCGTATTCAAACCGATATAGCTCCCAAATCGCGGTGTCCACATCTCCTTCGTCTAATAAAGCAGGGCTTCCTTCACCCGCCACGTATACCGGTTCCCAATGAATATGCTGCTGCTGTTTCATCGCCCAGTAGCCCGACAAGTCGCAATAGCAATCCTTTCCGATTCCTCCGCCTGTATATCCCGAATCGCACTCGCAGATGTACCCCGGACCGCCGTCCGAGGCGACGATATCCTCGCAGGTCGAATGCTCTCCACAATCGTGGGTCAGCTCGTCGTCGGTACACTCGTCGATATTGCTGCAGCTCGTTCCCGAGCCGCGGAAACCCTCTTTACACGTACAGATAAAGAAAGGCGGCTCGTCTTCCGGCGTTCGGTCCTCGCAATCCGCGTGGATTGAGCAGGGATAGTCGTCGCCCTGATACTCGCATTCGTTGACGTTGACGCAGCTACCGTTCTCGTTTTGATAGCCCTGATTGCAGAGACAATAGTATCCGCCCTCGAAGTTGAGACACTCGCTCTTGTCGGATTCGCAGTCGTTACCACTTGAATTCGCGCATTCGTCTATATCCGAACAGCCCTGCTCTGGCTCTCCCTCAAAGCCCAGCGCGCATTCGCACACGCGCGAATCGCCGGTGCCGCCCTCGACGCATACCGCGTTATCGCCGCAGGTCAGGCTTTCACACTCGTCGTCCTGGACACACTCCTTACCGTCTCCAAAAAAAGGAAACCGGCATTGAAGGCATTCCGCTTCCCCGTCGCTATTGACCCTGCAGATAGCGTTCGGGTCGCACAGGTCCGGATTTTCCAAAGCGATTTCGCACAGCGACCGGCACTTTCCCGCTTCATCCTCTCCAAAGGGAGGAATACAGGCGCAGCGATAACTCCCGCGGGTATTGACGCAACGGGTATTTTCCGAGCAATCGTTGAGAGCGGCATCCGCGCACTCGTCGACATCCTCGCAAGTAAAGCCGTCGCCTTCGAAGCCCGGGTTGCACTTGCAGGAGAAGCCGCCGATCGCGTTCGCGCACACCGCGTCCGGGCTGCAGGTATTGTACTCTCCCTGACACTCGTCGATATCCTTGCAGATCTTACCGTCTCCCTCGAATCCGCTTTTACAGCGACACTCGTAGCTACCGCCCGCGATGTTCGAACAGTCGGCGTTTTCATCGCAGTCGTTCAACGTGGGATCAGCGCACTCGTTCACGTCACCGGCGCGCGTATCTTCGCCGGAATCTCCTTCGAGGCCACCGTCCTTTTCAGCCACTCCCGAGTCATCGCCGGGGCGGTCGTAACCCTCCTCGGTTCCGGAACACGCAAAAGCGGCGAGAGCAAGCGCTGCCACAACCGATATTCCGTAATTGTTCATGGTTCATTCCCTGTCTTTTGACCCCCGCGCGTCCTAGACCGCGGCCGGTCTCTGGCGAGCGTTTTCAAATCGCGTCCGTCTCACAGAACTAAACCAACGGCATCCGTCGGAACGGCGAACCGGAGTCGATCAATCTCTGTCGCATGCTACCATATCCGATCCGCCTTCAGTACCTACTTACTATCCCGGAGTTACCCGATCTATCGGAAAAAACCGAACGATCCGCTCGGCCTTGAGCTTTGCCAACCTCGAGAGATGAGCCGCGATCATCGGTCTATTTCCCGCCCTTTCGATCTGGACCTTTCGGCGAAGGGCTGTTTGTTTCCGGATAACCGGGGTTGAGGTGTAAGAGCCGAGCTCTCCTTTTGGGACAGATCGCTCGCTCTTCGCGTCATACCAAGTGGTTGCGAGCGCCGTTTCAAGAGGTCTTTCTTTTCACAAGCGCCCGCCCGGGTTTCGACCCGCGCATTACGTTCTCGCGCGCTCACTTCATCGCCACGGTTCTTCCCTTCCACTCGAGGCCGGATCCGAAATAGAACATCCACGCGTTGCTCCAACTGATGGCCAGTAGCACGCAGACTCCCAACGGAACCGTCAAGGCGTATAGCGGCGAGCTTCGGGCAAGTAGAGCGAAAACGCCGGTCATGCCCAACAGCGAGGCGACGCCGATAAAAGAAAAAGCCGCGACCGCGCGCCACTCTATCGACGACTCGAAGCGAATGCTGAAGCTTATTCCGGCGACCAAGCCGAACCAGGGCAACAGAACCCACATCAAGAGCCAGAGGCTATAGAGCGACAACTTGCCCGGATGAACCCCGAATAGACCGAAAAAGTTCTTGCGCAGGTTGCGCCAAATCTCGTTAAAACCACCGAAAAAATGGGTCGATACAAGCTCGGGAGCCGAGAGCAGCACCAGTCGCAAATTCCGCTTCTTCACCTTGTATGCGAGCGCGACATCCTCGACGATTTGATCTTTCACCGCCGCGTGACCGCCGACGGCCTGGTAGGCGTCGCGGCGGAAAAGCATGAAACCACCCGCGGCAAACGCGGTCTTTTTCTTGGGGTCGTTCACGTAAGCGATCGGAGAAGTCACCGCGACGATCGCCGCAGTCGTGAGACCTATGACCTTCTGCCAGAACGATTGCAACCGTACGGTGACCAGAATGGAGAGTAGGTCAGAGCCGTATCGCTCCGCTTCGTCCATCGCGCGGCTGAGCGCCTGTGGATGCAGGACGACGTCGGCGTCCACGAATAAAAACCAATCCTCGGTTACGCCTTGCGTGATTTGGTGAAGCGCCCAAGGCTTGCCCAGCCAACCCTCGGGACGGCTCTTTCCTCTAAATAGCTCTAACCGGTTACAGCCCCGGGCCAAACGGCTCGCGATCTCCCAAGTTTTATCCGTCGATTGATCGTCGATAAAACGAACCGAGAAGTTGGGATAGTCCTGCGCGAGAACCGAGCTTAGCGCTTTTTCCACCCGCTCTTGCTCGTTTCGAGCGGGGATGAAGACGGCGATTTTCGGGCTCTCCTCACTCGTGGGCTTATCCGTGTTTTTTGCTATCTTGGCGAACGGCCATCGACGTACTCCCCACCAAATAACCCAGAGCGCGCGAAGCCAAAAGCAATCAATGATGGCGGTTAGAAGCAAAAAGAGGAACGCGAGCGGTTGCATAGAACGGTTAAGCCTAGACCAAATCGATGCGTTTATTTCTCATTTGATGGGGGTTGTTTTTCTTTTGAACCGGCGGCCTCGTCGACGTCAGCGCGCCAAATCAGCTCGCCGCCGTGCAACGCGTGCGCCCGCCTGAGGTAGGATTTCAGTTTTCCGAAACCGCCTATGGCGGAAACCTGCGATCGGTACTCGGCCACGGCGTCGAGCTTCGCGACCTCGAATTCGCCGACCGGCTCGACCTTGCAGCTCCAGCTCAAGCAGGCGACCTCCGGCAGGTAGGTATCGATGCCGGGGCCTCGCGCTGACCACGCGCCGAACCGCAGGAGTAATCCGACGGCCGGGCTCGCCCAACCCGATGCCTTGAAAGGTCCCCAGGTCAATCGCCGTGTCACGAAGTGGCGGCGGCGCGCGGCCGCGTCCGTGGCGTAGAAATCCTCGTAGAATAGAAGGCGCGAAAACGCTCGCCGCGCGCATAGAACTTTCAAGGCGGCCAGGGCCACTTCAACATGATCGTAGTGGTTTCCGACTCCGAGCGGCGCGTAGATCGTCACCCCTTGGTGATCGAGCAGTTTTTCGATGGTTTCTGCGATCGCAGCGAGGTTTTCAAAGCTCGCCGCGCTTTTCGGGGTTCGAAATAGCTGCATGCTATTGCTCACCGGCGGCTCGCTCCAAATACGCTCTCCAAAGCCGAGCCAGCGATAGCCGGCGCCAAGCAGAGACAAGGCGCGTTCATCCTCTTGAAACCGTTCGTCGTAACTGCAGAAAACCCTGAACCGAGCGCGCGGTCGCGCCCCCGGCGGCGTACCGGTAAAGACCGTCCAGACCGCGACTTTTTTGCCTTCGGCAACCTGGCGCGCGATCAAGGCGCCCGCGCCGAGCACCGCGTCGTCCAGATGGGGTGACAAAAAAACGATCTCCGCGACGTGCTTTAATGAATCGGATTCGCTTTCGCTTGTTACGAGCATTGTCCGGCATTAGCTAAGAGCGTGTTTAGCCTGCTCTGTTTTCGCGCCCCGGCATAGATCGATCCGAAGGTTCGTAATCATAACCGCTACACCTAATTATATCGGCTTTTTAGAGAGCAAGCGGATTTGCCACTTTTGCCCTTTGCGATTCTTGACGGTGTTGAGATCCAACGTGGTGAAAACCCGATCGATTTTACGCCAAATGATCCGCGACAAAACGAAATCGAACATCGATATCACAATCGCCCCGTCCTCGCGTAAAAACTCCGCGTACCGCAACAACACCTCGACGGGTCGCTCGAAATAGTACGCGACCTCGTTAAAAATGATGACATCGAAACGCTCGTCGGTGCAAAAGGTCCGCGCGTCCGTAACCTGAAAAGCGCTGTTTAAAGCGTTGAGCTCGCGGGCTCGGCTGATAGCCTCGCTTGAAATGTCGATGCCGAGGTAGCTCTCGAAACCCACGCGTTGCAAAAGCTGTTGAAGCCGTCCGGGGCCGCACCCGATTTCCAGTATGCGAGATCGCTCGCGCGCGTTTATCACGTGGCCGAGGACGATTAAGGTGTGTCCCAACTGTTCTTGCGAATCGAGCAGATCCCACTGTCCGCGCCGATACTCCCGGTTCCACGTCTGCTCGGTTACGAGACCTGGAAAAAAGAGCGCGAGGGCCCAAAAAAAAGGCCGAAATAGCCGGCTCATCAACTCTCTAAAACCGCTCATCTCAATCGCGCTCAATCGGATATTCGGGTTCGTCTCAATACCCTCGTGCTTCGTTTACCTTAACGCGGCAAAAAACGTCGAGGGGAAACGCGAAAAAAGCGATGAAATAAGGGAGCGCGGAATTTTTTTTAGACCGCAGCTCAGTACACCCTAAATGAGGTGCAAAAAAAAACGAGAACGCCCTGAGTTCGCGCTATTTTTCGCGAGCGAAGCGTTTTACTCCGACGGAGTTTTTGCACCGTTAAGGTTTAGCCCACTATCACTCAAATGACCCTTTTTGTCATATTCGGGGATCTATCGGACTCTTTATCCGGCTCGATCCACGGGTCGTACATCAACTCGCACGATAGATTTGTACACGGGGATACTGCTTCCGGATAGATAACTAAAGGAAAAAAACCTCGTTTCGACCATGTATGAAGTCGCCACAGGGCCGCCATGTTTGAAGATTTATACCTCCATAGAGTCAGTTTTGTATGGTTGTTTGCCTAAAAAAAGGATACTCAATTCGGTGTAGCCAATGCCTTTTCGAACTCTTTTACCAATTCTTTTCGTGCTGCTAGCCGTCGCCGGCGCGGCCTACGCGATATCAACTAAAAGCGCGGTCTATCGCGCTTGGAAACCTCTCATCGCTCTTTCAGGAGGAAGAGAGATTCCGGAGGCCGTCAAATGGCTGAAAGAATTGGCCGAGTTCCGAGCTCTGCTGGTCGAAGAGCCGAAATTCGACGGCAAGACTAAGAAGTTCATCGATGACCTATTCGAGGCTTTGAAGGATTTTGATCTCGAGGACTACTATGATTTGCTGCCTGAAAAAGTCGGAGATGACCGACGCTTAAGCATATCCGGCAGTCTGGTGGGTTCGACGTATAAGATCAAACAAGCGTCGGCTGGTATGGATTTCGAGGTCAAGCCGGAGGGTAAACGCCGCGCTTTGGGCGACATGTCCATGGTAATTCAGGCGCGGGAAGTGCCTAAAGGCGATGACGGTGTCAACTACTTATTAGAAACGCGACAAGGCGTTATCATCGGCGTGATCGATTGGGCGTCGATCGTCGAATCCAATGTAGAAATGATGCGCTTGATGGCGAGCGGCGATCCGACCTCGCCGGCCTTCACGCGCAGCGAAATCTCGCGAGGTCCCTCTTGGGCGCGATATAAGGTGATCAAGACTCATAGGATGTTAGGCCCCGAGGATGTTGAGATATTGGCGATCGGCTGGTCGGCGTTTCCCAGGGTCACGGAGATACTCAATCGACTGGTGCGAGTGGAAGATCTGGTTGTCGTCGATCGCAAGGCCAAGGGCGCTTATCAGCATCTCAGGCCGACTTTTAAGTTAGCGCTCAGCTCCTTAATTAACAAATATCCTCACGTCGGCGCGTGGCTCGAGGACCTTGGCTTTATCGATGCGCAGATAAAAATCAACCTAACCGATGAATCGGGAAGCCTGGTCCGATTCGATATCGATACTAAGAATCGGCGCGTCGGTTTTGATATGTATGTTAAAGACGGCATGATATTGCCGGTTCTCAACGGACGGGTAAGAATCGATCATCCGATAGACATCAATGCCAGACCGAGGCTAAAGCCTTGGCGCTTGCTGAGCATTCTTGAAGCGCAATCCAATACCATGGGGCTGAAGACGGTTATTAGAAATTACCGCACCCGGTTTGATTTTAGAGCCAACGCCAGGGGCGCGGTGGTTAAGTCTCGGACCACGGATATTCCCGAGATCAGCATAACCGGAAACGCGCTCGGGTTGATCCCCGCGGGTTTGATCGATCTATTCATCCCCGGCAGCTTGGAGTCTCTCACGCGAGATTTTGTCGCCACCGCCTGTAAGGGGAACAACGGCGAGGGAATCGTCATCGATACCCGCGTAGACCAACCCGCGCCCGGAATACCGGCGACCTTCGATATCAGAACGGTCTTCGAGGGGACCGACAATTTCTTGGTTAAGTTCGGCGTGTCCGTAATGAACGAAAAGGTGATACCGAGTCAAGAGGTGATGGGCGATCTGCGCAAGATCTTACGGGATGTACACCACGCATTCATGGCCGACCTCGACCGCTTCTCAACAATCGACCATTCTTCATAAGGATAACGAACATAAGGATAACGAACGTGAAACCGTTGTCGTATTTTATCTATACGAGTGCCGTGATATCAGCGGCGGTGGGTATTGTCAGCGCTCAAGAAAAGGACGCCGGGGAAGTCAATGACGAGCCGGTGCAAACGGAGCCGAGTTCGGGTTCTGAGCAAGCACAAGCGAATGATCCGGAACAAAATCAGGACCTGCAGGTCGCGGGCTCCGAGAGCGGCGTGACGGTCGAGCCGGAATCGCGGAGCGCCGACGCGGTTGCCGAGCCGGAGATCGAAGGCGCCTCTCGGCATAACGCAGAGACGGCCGGGGTCGCGGACAAGTTCGAAGAGGTCAGCCGAGAGGGGGCGCCCGCGGATGCGCTCGAACCGCTTCCCTGGTTCAGCGGGCTGCGAACTCCGGAGCCTCCGGTCTTCGTTCTGTTCCAATTGTCGCCCAGCGAGATTCAGAAACCGAGCGCCTCGAGACCCTTGGCTTTCTCGTTCGCGCGGGGCCTGACCTCGTTTGACGGCGTGATACTGCCCTTAAACCTCGCGGTTGATATCTCGCCCTATTGGATCGACTCGCATTCGGGGGTCGATTGGAAAGAGTATACCAGTGCAGGCATCGAGCAGCTCTACCAAAACTTGAACGTCTCGATCGGTAGCTCTACGGTGGGCGATAACTACGACGATTATACCAGCCTCGCGTTCGGCGTTCGCACGGGAATCGACGGCCGTGACTATAGCTGCGAGCAGCTCGAACCTCTCTTTTATAGATATAACGATGAGTTGTCTCGGGAAAAGCTGCGCGCGATGGATGCGGCGATGTCCAACGGAGGCCAGTTGCAGAGCTTTGAAGAAACGGACGCGGACTTTAAGAAGAAGTGGTTGCAACAACGAGCCAACGCGAGCGCGCTGAAACAAGCGACCGAGCAGTGTACCCGTAAACGGGACTGGGCGCTTGATTTCGCCTTTGCCACCGCTTTTGTCATTCCCGATCGGAGGATGAAAGATACCGAGTTATCCGCGCTGGCCGGTTGGCTTACCTTCGGAATCCTGGGCGATACGTTCAGCCTGGTACCCATGGCCAGAGTACGAAGCGATTTGCTCTATTTGGATGACTCCCGAACCCTAATCGATCTCGGCGCGCAAGTGGTGGCGGCGGTGAATCGGTTCGCGTTTACCGCCGAGTTTATCTATCGCCACGTGGTCGACAAGCCGGAGGACAATGACGAAACCAGCTTTTATCGGACAGGGCTCGGAATCGAGGCGGCGCTTTCCAACGAAATCTGGTTAAGCGTGGGTTTTGGAAAGAAATACGCCGATCTAGTACCCGACGAAGACCTCTACGTAATGACCAGCCTGCGCCTCGATTTGGGAGAACGCGATCTCGGAATCGATCCGGAATCGGTCGGTGTCGAATACCGGGAATAACTCGGCGGAAAGCTCAGGCGGCTGTTGGACTCGTCATGCTGGTCTATTCCGATAATCCGAAGCGATTCGATGGCTTTTTTCCCTCTCACGCGCCGTGGAGAAAGATAGCGGTCAACTCCGGCTCCGAGGCCGAGACGCGCCTTTTGGAGGTGCTCGGCTGTACCGGGGAAATCTGGTCGACGCGAATCGACCGGACAAGCACGGGATTCTGGTCTCGAGTCGTCGCGATAGCCGAAGCGCCGTGGTCTCAATACGACGCGCTGCAGACTCTTCTACAAGATGAAAACACCCTATCCGAGCCCGCGGCCTGCCTTGCCTTGACCGGTCTCGGATTTCACGGACAAAGAGGCCGGCCGTGGAAGGCCGAGCCCGGCAATTTGCACCTTTCGGTATTCTTGGCGCCCAATCGCCCGGTACAAGAGCTGATACCCGCGTTGACCATGTTGCCCGCGGTGGCGGTGGTTGCGGCGATTCAAAAGGCAACAGGCGACGCGATTAGGCCGGGCATCAAATGGGTCAATGATATTTTGGTCGATGGGGGCAAGGTTTCGGGGGTTCTCACCACCACTCAAATTAAGAGCCGGACGGTCCAAGCGTGCGTATTAGGAATCGGCGTCAATCTGGCCCGAGCTCCCGAGGTGGCGCCGACGCCATTTGTCCCAAAAACAAGTTGCTTGGCCGATTCAGGTCTAGCGAGCCGGGCCCTAGAGTTAAGCAACTTTTTCTGGATTTTACTTGGGGAACTCGAAAACCACTATTTACATCTGCTCGAAAAAGGCCCGTCTGATCTGTTTCATCGTTACGTGAAAGCGTCTCTCGTTATAGGACGGAAAGTTAGGATCATGCCGGAGATCGATACCCGCGCCGGCGCGTGTCATACCTCACCCGAAGCGTTGGCCGAGGGCGTCGTCGAGTCGATATCTCCTGACCTATCGCTCAAGCTCGACTCTCAATCCGAGACTATCTCGCACGGTCGTCTGGTGCTCTATTAGCGCTACAATCCTCGCATCCATTCCGGACGGAGCCTGATCTTACCGTCGAGCGCCTTATCTATCACGGACGTGATTTGCTCGCGGTCCCGCGGGAGAAATCCCTCGAGAGGCAAGTAGTTGGAAGCGTGGTTGGTACGAAATAGCGCTCGCGTCGGACGCGTTCGGTCGACGATCGTTCTAAGCTCGGACAGCATTCTTTCCACGCTCGGAAGCTCGAACTTACCCCTTTGCTGCATGCGGTGAAGCGGCGAGCCGGGAATCACCGAGGTGGTTAAAGCAGCGAAGTATTCCGGGTCCATCCGCGTCACGAGATCGGCCGTGGCTTCAGCGTGCTCTTGCGACCGCGCGACGCCGCCCACGCCCAGTAGAGCGATAACGCTGATTTGCAGCCCCGCCTCATGGGCCATGCGAGCGGCCTGAACGTGTTCGCTGCTGGTGGAGCCCTTAACGATGCGTTTGAGCGTTATCTCATCACCCGATTCGGGACCGATATAGAGAAGTCGAAGGCCGAGTTTTCTGAGCTCGCGCAGCCGCTCTACACCCTTTTCGAGAATGTTTGACGCCAAGGCGTAGCAAGAAACCCGACGAAGCTTGGGGAAAAGTCTATGCGCGTCGGACAGAATCGCCGTCCAATAATCCATGGGCATGATAAGCGCGTCACCATCGGCGACGAAAATCTTTTCCACGCGTCGGCCCACAACGCCACTGGCGGTTTTCAAGTCTTCAAGCGATTCCGACAGCTCTCGCAAGCGGAAGGTCTTGTCGCGATACATCACGCAATAGGTGCACTTATTCCACGAGCAACCGATAGTCGCCTGCAGGATGTAGCTATCGGCTTCGGACGGAGGTCGAAAAAGCATGCCTTCGTAGCGCATAATGTTGGACTTAAGATGAGATCAGCGATTGGTCAAGCTCGCCGAGAAGAGGCAACCGTTCAGGGCATAGGCATTAACCAAAATTAGTCGACGAACATGAAAACGCTGTAGCGCGCGGGCTTGTCCCGCGCTTATCAGACGACAACGG
>JAFGIB010000333.1 GCA_016929805.1 Deltaproteobacteria bacterium
CTACATAAATCTCAAACTGTCCGCGAATTTAAAACTACTTCTGTGAATCGGCCTACCCGGTCAAGCAAATTCGTTACCTAGCAAGAACGAGCACAGCTGGCACGCCGCGCTTGATGCTTGGGGCATAACCAACCAGCGTCATATTCGTATCGCTACCGAAGGGGTATTGTTGGGCAGTGCCCTGGAGCATGGCCTGAATCCAGGGCTTATCGTCATGAGCGATGATGCCGGGCAATTCAATGTTCTTATACACGCATTGTGCTGGATACACGCTGAGCGGACCCTGACAAAACTTATTGGCTTCAGTGACAAACAGCGTGCGGACTTAGACCATGCGCGAACTCAGGTCTGGGATTTATATCAGATATTGAAGGCGTACAAACCATCGCCCAGTGAAACCAAGAAGCTAGAGATCCAGGAGCGTTTCGATGCAATATTTACTCAATATACTAGCTTTGCGTCGTTGAACCTGGCGCTGGAGCGTCTTTATAAAAACAAAAGTGAACTTTTGCTGGTCCTGCAATACCCCGACATCCCTTTGCATAACAACTTGAGCGAATGTGATATCCGAGAGTACGTAAAGAAACGAAAAATCAGTGGTTCAACCCGCAGCGCTAACGGTCGGCGTTGCCGGGACACTTTTACCAGCTTGATAAAAACCTGCCGCAAGCTTGGCATTTCGTTCTGGGATTATCTGAAAGATAGCGTTTCCGGGGCTGGTAATATCGCGCCCATCGGCGAACTGATCCTTCGTCACGCATAGGGGTCTTCTTCTTGTAACTTCAGACCGCCGATCTTCTCGCCTTACCCGGACTTATTGAGAAGTTACTTTCGATCCGGGAACCAATTATACTCCATCTTCACGTTACTACGGCGCGTTTTTCCACTGAAGGTCCCACGCGGGGCCACACAAACCGCAGTTGTCACCGATGAACATGCCTTTGCCGGTCGGGCCCTCATCATCGAGCAGATGCCAGCGCATCCAGGCGACTCCGGCTCTCCCGAATTCACCGGCATTTTCGTCGAAAAACGTGCAGACGTGTGCGTTAGTACTGCAACTTGTCGGATTGGCGAACAGAATCGGTATATTGTTGATAGCATTGAAGTCTGCCAGCCCGTTCGCGTACGCAATGTCTCCGGGTCCACCGTCGAAGATTGCCATTGGTGCGTGTAGGGCGTTGTATATTCTCTGGTCGCGCATGAACAATCCGCTGTTATACGGGAAGGCTGTCGTGATTCGCGGATCCACCGCTGCTTGGATCGCCATCAACCCACCGCACGACTGCCCGGATACGGCAACTTTTTCCACATTAAGTTTGTGGTAGTACTTGCTACAAGGCCGCTCATTCTCCTGCTGAGCCCACTCAATCGCGAAAAGCAGAGGTGCGGCATCAGTACCTGCCATAACCGGTTCGCCCATGACCGGCGGACCGTCGGCGATAATCAGAAAGCCATGCGAGACGAATTCTCTAAATAGGTTGGTATTCTGGCCATTAGGGTCGTTGCCGTTTTTTCTACAACCGCCGTTGCCCCAAGCGAGGATTGGATGTTTGATCTCTCCTAAAGGCTCGGGACGGATAACGGTGTGGGTAGGGATGCCCGGGTCGTGCTCCATCACCGGTTCGAATTCACCGGTCGGGGGCACCATCCCGGGTCCTTCAAATGGGGACACGAAATCGACCGGCGTGGCATCGGGTCCCCTGTCGGCAGGGTTGCAGGGTAGATCCGGAGGGCCCGTACCGTCGGGCTCACCACTCACACCTGCTGTAATACTCTCATCGGCACCACCAATGGCCGGCTGACCACCCACACCCGCTGTAATGTTTTCGTCGGTACCACCTGTGGTCGGTCGGCCACCCGCGCCCGTTGTAACCTTTACATCGGTACCACCAGTGTCCGGCTGGCTGCCCGCCCGCCCGGATACTAACGTTCCACCCGTACCGGCTTGAAGGTCTCCTGTTCCTCCCGCGGCAATTATCGGCTGTTCATCTAAAGTCCCGCTGCTTTGTCCAGAAGTACCATCGGTCATAACCGTGCTACCGGCCAAGTCTTCATTTGCGTCTTCGTCTCCACCGTCGGAGCAACTCGAGAAAAGCAATTCTATAAGAGCGAATGCCGCCACTCGACCGAACTTCGGCACACCTCGAACACTTTGACATTTACCTATATAACTTATCATAAAACCCTCCGTCGTTTGTATTCCGTCCGCCGATCAATCGCACAACACCTCCGGTTTCCGACGCATAGTATTCTCATAAATTCCTACGCTTGATCACCCAGCCGGGATCGTTGCACAGTCCACAGACGTCACCATAAAACAGCTTACGCGCTTCCTCGTCGTTGCTCAGGTGGATCTTGAACCAAGCCGTCACCGCCTTCAGAATAGGAGAGGGATTCACGGGGGGCATCTTGTGATCCTGGCCAATAGAGAGCCCGTATACCGCAGGCACAGTCGCGGCGTTGAAAGCGTTTTCGATACCCAATGGAGAGACGGTTGTGTCCAACTCACCGGCGATCAAGAAAGTAGGTCCCTTCAAGGCGGCGACACCAAAAGTACTTGCGCCCTGGATCGGGACAGTGGCGACAATGCGTTCGTCCGCACCAACCACAATAGTCGCGCTACTACCCTGCGAATGACCGCAGGCACCCAGCATCTGTGTATCGACCTTGCCGTACAAATAGCTATTAGCATTTTCGTTCTCACTGAGCATGAAGTCGATACCGCGCTGCATTTCCACTCCGCTCGCCACCTGCCTATAGTTGCTAGCGATGACCAGGAACCCATGCGAAGCCAGATGTTCGAGCAGCTTGGAAAAAACTAGCGGTTGGGAACAGGTGCCGTCCCCCCAGGTGATTACGGGGTATTTCTTGCCTTCCTCGAGTTGTGTGGGTCGAAAAAGTGTATAGAGCTGTCGATCCATATCCGCTGGATAAATGGTGAGATCCTCGAGGGCCTCAGGCTCATTAGCAAGCAATGCGCTCATCAATGCCACACATGTTGCCGTGTCGTCTGGTACGTTGTTGCGGAACCGCTCGCCTACGTTCTTTTCCACGGTGACCTCATAAGGCCCCGGTTCGCCATAATCAAACGGGCCGGTATTGGAGCTGCTGTCGACTACCTGTCCTGAATCGTTACCAACTCCGCCCGCATCTATTTCCGGTATATCCTGCGCATCCGCTTCTGTTGATACACGAGCATCGTTCTGTGTCGTGCCGTTGTTTCTCGTGTCACCCGCAATACCCTCGCTGCCTACGTTTGTGTCTTGCGTCCCAGCATTTCCTTGGTTTTCGTCGTCGGTCTGCGTTCCTGCGTTTTCCTGACCACCCGCATCGAGTTGCGCTTCTTTACCTCCCTGTTGATCGCTGTTCCCTACTTCGATCGATGGAATCAAAGTTTGTTCGTCCCTGGATTTATCTGAGCTACAAGCTGTTACTACGATCGATAATACAACACCGATTGTTAGTAGCTCGCAGAAGGATATTGTACGCCTAACGGCAGTACCTCCCCGGTGCTGAGTATTTTCAAATGAGCCACAAAACATGATCCGCCTCCTCCAATTGAACATTTTGCTCATCGATTTAATATATCAAATAAGATACGACTATTGCGCGATACAGTTCGCTACCATTGCCGCCCAAATCTCGTTGGCCGCCGCTTGCGATCCGGCTCCGGTCGGATGAATGCCGTCGAATGTATACGTGTCGTAGTGGCCCTCCCACGATTCGCGTTGGTCGACCCAGACACAGCGAACATCGGTCTCCTCGTCACAGGCCTTCTTCATCTCGGGACGAAGTACGTCCATTGCATCTTTAATGCGCGCGCCGCTGCCCGTCGGGTCAGGGTAAAAGAAGTAGACGACGTCCGTTACACCGTCCGTCTTCATCTGCGCGAATAGGGTGTCCACGGTGCTGACGACTTCACTGCAAGTTGGGTCGTATCCATTCTGGCAACGACCGCCCCATAACAGATCATTAATGCCGCCTTCCATCAATATGACTTTGACCGGTCCTTCGGCGACCGCTTGCATGAACTGCGAAGGAATGGGTGTAATGGGACTACCAACATTGGGAATAAGTTGGGCGCCGACAACAGCGTACGACCGGTAGCTTTCGTTAGCGTTGATGGTGCCGGCCTGACGCGCTAACGCCGAAGTATCGGCCAGGATCGACCCTGCGGCGATGACAGACGTGCCGACGAACACGACTTCTGACGCTTTAATTTCACCCTTTACGCACGTATCGGCCGGATTCTCCTCGCCGCCGGCGCCTGCGTTGGGCGCGACTCCGCCAGCGTCTCCAGCGCTTGCGTCGGGCACGACTCCGCCAGCGCCGCCAGCGCCTGCCACGGGCACGACTCCGCCAGCGCCGTCCGAGGAAGAGGACGCGTCCGTGCCCCCTGCACCTCCTGCGGTAGCATTTCCTCCAGTAGTGCTATTGCCGCCGGTCGCGGGATTTACCGCGGTAGTACCAGCGGTGCCGGATGTCGTCGTCCCTCCGACGGCCGCACCGCTCGCGTCGCCCGAACCGGTGGCGGCGACAGCAGTGCCGGTGTCGCTTGTCGATACGGTTTCGAAGTCAGACTTGGTCGGCTCTGTATCGCATCCCGCCATCGTCAACACGAATAGCGCAATAGTCATACCGTCAAAAATACAGGCGGTATTTCTCACGCTTCTGCGCGCGCGCGGATAACTAACAAATAAACCAAAAGTCGAGATTCGTTTATACATGATTTAACTCCGGCCCTTTCATCTGTAGCGTCCTTTCGCGAGTAATCGTCTAACGATGTGCTATCCTTTCCATTTTTCGCCGTCGGTTGCTCTGGGAAGAGCCGACACAAAATGGTGCGTCAGGTCGGTGGTCGCTACCTCTCGAGCTGATTCCCGTCGCCTTTCTAATGCCTCGCCCGCGCGCAAGCGCCACGACCCGCGTTCGGCGGCGTTCAGGCCTTCGTACAACACCTCACGGATCAGCTCGTGGCCAAAGACAAACCGCCCGAACCCCTCGGATGATGGGACGATTGTCTCATTTGCGAGGGGCTCGTCGAGCAGATCCAGTACCGCAGCCTCCTCGCACTCTACTAGGTAACTCAGTATTTTGAGATCAAAGGTGCGCCCGATCACCGCGGCTACCGAAAGCAACCCTCGGGTCGTGGCGTTTAGCTTGCGGACACGCTGACGCATGATATCGAGCGCATGGTTAGACAACTTCAGCTCGTGGGGTTTAGGCGGCTTTTCATCGATCCATGGGCGTAAAAGCTCGACCATGAAAAACGGATTACCTTCGCTCTTTTCAAACACCGAACGGCTCAAGGTCACATCAGCCTCGCCAAATAGCGCGGTCACGTAATCGGCGACGTCCGCTTCGGCTATTCGCTTCAACACAATGCGCTCGCTACGGCGATGTCCGAGGACATAGCTCAAGTGTTTATTTCGGCTATCTTTCGGATCAAACTCGGTGGTGCGCAAGGTCCAGACCAAAAGGACCGACCATCGCGCTATTTCTACCACCAGATAACTCAATAGCCTCAAAGAGGCGGCGTCGGCCCATTGTCGGTCGTCGAGCAGTAGGACCAGCGGCTGTTGTTCGCTTAGCCGCTTGAGTACCTGAGTGATCGCATCAAAAACCCGGTAGCCGGCGCCAACCGCGCTGGTCGTCCAATCCCCGGGCAGATTTCCCTCCTCGGGGAAGCGAGTCAGTTCGCAGATACGCTCGTCGAGAATTTGCCGAATATCGTCCGCGAACGAAGTGTCTAGATACCCGCGTAGGATATTGGTCCAAAGCCACAACGGCGGTTCGGTTTCCATGGAATGGCACTGAGCCCATGCACATCGCGCGCCCGAGGCGGTGACTCTCTTTTCTAAAGCCTCGGCCATACGCGTCTTGCCGATACCGGGCTCTCCCACGAGTAGGCAGATACGGCCCGTACCGGTGAACGCGGATGTTAGCGCTGCGTCAAGCCGCCCGATAACCGCGGCGCGACCGACCAACGGTGGCTCGGATGCGAAACTCTGGGACGAGGCAGGAATCGGGGAAGGTGGCGCAGTTGACGACATCTTTGGGTCCTCTCTAATCTCTACGTGTATCGTTATGTAGACGCCCTACATTCCTTGTGTTATTTTATTGATGGTTGGAAGAGAGTCCTGACTCGTCGGCTATTAATTTCCTAAGTTTTTCTGACATAGGTGACCCAAGTAGCCGTCCCGCTTGGTCACGATGCAATAGTACGCGCGAGGTCGGACAAAAAGAGTTGAGACACGGGTTCCGTGTTACTGTTTCGATATTAGATGCTTCTTGCGTTCGACGACTTTGTGTTTGATGAAGAGCAGCGCCAGCTACGCAAGGGGAACACTATACTGAATGTAGAAGCTAAGCTTCTGAAACTGCTGTCGTATTTCCTAAAACACTCTGGGAAACTTGTCAGCAAACAGGAGCTTTTGGGCGAGGTCTGGGAAGGCCGCACGTTATCCGACAATATTTTGAGTGTCAGCGTAGCAAGGCTTCGAAAGGCCCTTGGTCAAAAAAAAGGAGAACGAGACTATATTGTCACTATTTCCGGTCTCGGTTACCGCTTTTTACCGCAGGTAACCTCTATCGAATCAAACGAGATCGAAACCGCCCCGACCTTTAGACCACCCCAAAGCTCAACCGGGCGCACGCCTCTCGTCGGACGTGGTTCGGTGATGCAACGACTCGACTCGGCCCTTGCCCGCGTACGCGCAGGTACAGGAAGTATCTGTATGCTGGTGGGAGAGCCCGGCATCGGCAAAACGCGCGTGGCCGAGGCATTGGAAGAGCGCTCCACTGCCTCGGACGGGTTATGGGCGTGGGCACGTTGCCATTCCATGGAAAACGATCCGCCATTGTGGCTTTGGACGCAGATTCTGCGCGAGTACCTTCATACCGAGCTCTCGGACGAGATTAGGCACGTTCTAGACGAGCGTATTGGCGAACTGACTCGCTTTACTGAGCAAGGCGATTTGTCGCGAGAGTTAAGGGGTAGAGCGTCCGCGGCCGGCCACTATGCTTTTGATAAGATTATCCAGGTACTAAAGAGGCTAAACGAGCGACGGCTGCTGGTAATAGCGCTCGACGACCTGCAATGGGCGGACGCAGCGTCTCTAAGACTTTTAAGTTATATGGTTATAGAGATTGCGCGATGGTCAGTACTCGTGATCGGGACCTTACGCACCACGGAGTTTGACCCGAAAGATAGCCGCAATGAACGCCTTAGTTATATTCTCGGTCATAGCAACTGTGAGCGTATTGAATTAGATCGGCTCACCGAAGCCGATGTCGGCGACTACGTGGCCGCGTCGTTTGGGGAGGTCGACGCGAGATTGAGCCGCGCGATATTTGAAAAGAGCGAAGGAAATCCGTTTTTCATGGTCGAGCTATTACGTCCATGGATTCATTGCGGACGGCCGGAAGCCGAGGAACTCGGATTTTCGACCTTAGCTCTCGATATTGTGCGTCGACGTGTCCGCAAGCTAGACTCCGACACCCGAGCGATCCTTTCGGCAGCCGCGGTGATCGGGCGCGACTTTGATCTCAATATGCTCAGTTACGTGACGGAACACGAGGAGGACGCATTGATCGATATGCTCGGGCAACCACTGGCAGATGACACCGTCGTCGCCTCGTCCGAGGGCCAACAGCAATTCAACGTTCGCGCCCCGGTAAAGCCGACGACCAAATTGCCCGTAGAACCGAGCACCCCCGCAGGGCCGACGAGGAGTGTGCCCCCTGTACATGACTCGTCGGACCGAGGAGGTACGACGGTTTTACGGGATGAGTTGGCCGTCGTCGCTTCAATAAACACTTACCTCCGTGAACAGTTACCTAGGCGACTTGCCTTTGGCCACGAGTTAATTCGCGAGGTGTTGTACGAAGACCTGAACGCCGCCGAGCGGAAGTTAGTACATTTACGCGCGGGCGAATGCTTGGAGAAGCGGCGGGCTTTGGGTGCAGAGGTGGCCACAGCGGAGCTGGCGCATCATTTCTTGTCGGCTCTCCCCCACGGTGATGTGGCGAAAGCGGTACACTACGCGAACATCGCCGCGCAAGAGGCCGCGCGCTTTTTTGCCTACGCAGACGTGTACGCTTGGTTGCATCGAGCCATTCAAGCGCTGCAGTTAGAAGAACGTCCAGATCTACAATCGTTATGCAGTTTGTTGCTGAGTTTATCCTCAGCCGGACGGGCTTTGTGCGACAATCGGTACTTGGACTATTTGAACCAGGCGATCAAGGTCGCGACCGAAAACGGCTTTGGCCGGTTGTTGGCGATGGCCGGCCTAATCCTCAATATGGGTCCGGCTATGGTGGCTTTGCCCGGAGCCCTGCGCGTTCTGGAATCGGCCGAAAGAATGCTACCCGAGGAAGATAAACAAGAGCGCGCGATAGTACTGGCGCATCTAGCTTGGACGCCCCCGAATTGTATGAATACGGGGCGGGTCAATGAGCTTCTGAGCCGGGCGGAGGCGCTAGCACGCGAATCGGGGAGTTTACTGGCGATTACCACGGTATTGCGCGGCAAGCTTTTCTTTACTGGCAGTCCGGCAGATTACCCTGCAGCGCAGGCCATTGCCGATGAACTCGAGCAGTTAGTCCGTTCTGAACCCGAGTTGGAGGCAGTTCCGTCGCTAGATATCCAGTTCTTTCTTATTATTAGCTCTATCCAGCGCGGCGATCAATGGGCGGTACAGGAGTCCGTCGACGGATTTGGCGCAAAAGCCCGAAAGTTCAAGGCGGCTGAGCTCGCGTGGCTACATCAGCGAATGGGCATTATCCAGCGTATGAACGCCGGTGAATTGGACGGTGTCAATGATGCACTTTCGCAGCTTCGCGAACGCGCGGAAGGGTTCGGTATACAGACTGCGCGAATACTCTGCGACGTCGACTTAGGAGTGCTTTTATCGCAAACCGCCAACGTACGACCTTTTACAGCCGAGCTCCGGGACCGGCTCCGGTACGACGAGTCGGATGCACAAAGTATCTGGGCTTCGAAGATCCAAAGCATGGTCGAGTTCGGTTTAATCAGGGAAGCCGAGGCCGCGCTAAGGCGAATTCCCGTAGCGCTGATCTATGAGTTACCGGTTGACTTGAGCTATCTCACTACGCTGGCCCGTTTGGCCTTAGGCAGTGTCGCCACCGGAGCCATGGAGTACGTTGAGGCCTTGTATCAGTTACTGAAGCCTTACCCGCAATATTACGCGGCAGACTACTCCCTTCACTGTGACGGATCGGTGTCTTACTTTCTGGGGATGCTTGCGCGAACCCTCGGTCGACATCGCGAGGCAATCGTGCACTTTGAGGATGCGCTCGAACACAACGCGCGATTCAACCTCAAAGCGCAGGTCGTTCGAACGCGCTGCGAGCTCGCGCGTACTCTTGCGGATAGTACCGCGCAAGCAGCACAAAGACGGACGCATTCGCTTTTACAGCAAGCGCTTGAGGATGCTCGAAAGTTGGGCTTGCTACGACTATCCGACGACGCGGAGCGTTTACTAAGAGACTACTCGTAAAACACCTTACCGCGCGCGTTTTGCCGATGCCCGGCTCTGCGTATAGGTATCTCGTCCCGTCGTGTACACAAACTCAGCCGATGTAAAAATCCCTTGTTTTCGAAAGTTTTTCGCAACCACGAAAATCGATTTAGGATCGGCGGAAATCGTCGTTCTGTCCAAGATGCCATCAAACAACGCAGCTTGTCGGTATTTCGACATTTCGACAGTTTCTATATTAGGACGTATACATTCAAAGGTGGAATAGCTACGACTTGATCTGACACCCTGTTCCAAAAAACAGAATAGGGGTTACCTTAGTTGTGATGCGTATTTCACGCAAAATGAACGCCTTACGTAATCAGCCCTCCACAGCCAGTATCTCCCCCTTACATCCGCTTTTTACAGCTTCGCAAGAAAACTACATAAATCTCAAACTGTC